>JAJNBO010000463.1 GCA_021156245.1 Ramlibacter sp.
GGTGTCCGCGTACCTGCATTCCGCGACCATGGTCAAGGCGGGGGTGTTCCTGATGGCGCGCCTGTGGCCCGTGCTGGCCGGCACGGACGAATGGTTCTATCTGGTGAGCGGCGCGGGACTCGCCACCCTGCTGCTCGGCGCCTACGTGGCGATGTTCCAGAACGACCTGAAAGGCGTGCTCGCCTATTCGACCATCAGCCACCTCGGGCTGATCACGCTGCTGCTGGGGCTGTCGAGCCCGCTGGCCGCGGTGGCCGCGGTGTTCCACACCATCAACCATGCGACGTTCAAGGCGTCGCTGTTCATGGCGGTGGGCATCATCGACCACGAAACCGGCACGCGCGACATGCGGCGGCTGCACGGCCTGTTCCGTTTCATGCCGCAGACCGGCGTGCTGGCGATCATCGCGTGCGCCGCGATGGGTGGCGTGCCCCTGCTCAACGGCTTCCTGTCCAAGGAGATGTTCTTCGCCGAGACGGTGCTGGTGCAGTTCTCGCCGATCGGCGGCTTCGGCTTGCCGGTCGTCGCCACCATCGCGGGCGTGTTCGCCGTCGCGTACTCGCTGCGGATCGCGCACGACGTGTTCTTCGGTCCTCCGCCGACCCGCCTGCCACGCTCCCCGCATGAACCGGTGCGCTGGATGCGCTTGCCCGTGGCCTTGCTGGTGCTGGCGTGCCTCGTGGTGGGCATCGTTCCCAACCTGTCCATCGGGCACATCCTGGAACTGGCCGCGCGGCCTGTGGTGGGAGGCGTGCTGCCGCAGTACAGCCTGTCGATCTGGCACGGCTTCACCGCACCGCTGGGCATGAGCCTGGTGGCACTCCTCGGCGGCTCGTGGCTCTATGCGGCGATCCGCAAGCGGCGCAGCGCCGGCGGCCTGATGTCCGCACCCCTCGTCGGAAGGCTCGATGGCAAGCGCGCCTTCGAGGCCGTCCTCTACGGCCTTTTCGCGGCCGCCCGCCGGATCCTCCGCCGCACCAGCAGCCGGCACTTGCAGCAGCAGGTGCTCTGGATGCTCGTCGTCGCGGGCGCCGCCGCGCTGGCCTCGGCGCTGGTCGTGCCGCTGGAATGGGGCTCGCGGCAGCGGGTTCCGGTCACCGCCGGTTTCGTGCTGCTCTGGCTGGTCGGCGGCGCGGCGGCCGTCGGAGCGGCCTGGCAGGCGCGGGCGCACCGCTTGTTCACGCTGACCCTGCTCGGCGTGGTGGGCATCGTGGTCAGCGTCACCTTCGCATGGTTCTCCGCGCCGGACCTTGCGCTCACGCAGATCGCGGTGGAAACGGTGACCACCGTCTTCTTCCTGCTCGGGTTGCGATGGCTGCCGAAGCCGCAGGAGCACGAGTCGGTGGAGTCGCAGCGGCGCGGGCATTGGCGGCGCGGCCGCGACGTCGTGCTGTCGGTGCTGGCCGGCGCGGGGTTGGCCGCAGTCTCGTATGCGCTGCTCACGCGCACCGGCGCGCAGAGCATTTCGACCTTCTTCCTGGACAAGGCGCTGCCGGAGGGCGGCGGCCGCAACGTGGTGAACGTGATGCTCGTGGACTTCCGTGCCTTCGATACGCTCGGCGAGATCACCGTGCTCGCGACCGTCGGCCTGACGGTGTTCGCGCTCCTGCGGCGCTTCCGTCCGCCGCGGGAAGTGACGGTGCTGCCGCCGCAGCAGCGGGTGCTGCCGCAAGGCGCGGTGACGGACCTGGTGAAGCCGCAGGAAGTGTCGGAAGACGCGGATGCCGCCCGCGGCTACCTGCTCGTTCCCGCGGTGCTGGTGCGCCTGATGCTGCCCATCTCGCTGGTGGTCGCCTTCCACCTCCTGCTGCGCGGGCACAACCTGCCCGGAGGCGGCTTCGTGGCGGGCTTGACGGTGACCATCGCCTTCCTGGCCCAGTACCTGGTGGGCGGCACGCAATGGGTCGAGGACAGGCTGCGGATCGACCCGCCGGGGTGGGCGTCGGCGGGCCTGGTGCTCGCGGTCGCCACCGGCGCCGGGTCCCTCTTGCTGGGCTATCCCTTCCTGACCACGCACACCGCGCATGTCACCTTGCCCGCCCTGGGGGAGCTGCACCTGCCGAGCGCCGCCATCTTCGACCTCGGCGTGTTCTCCGTCGTGCTGGGATCGTCGATGCTGTTGCTGACGGCCCTGGGCCACCAGTCGCTGCGCGCGCGCCGTCGCGGCACGGGGATGGGGGCCTGATGGAAGTCGTCATCGCCCTCGCCATCGGCGTCCTCACCTCCGCGGGTGTGTGGCTCGTCCTGCGGCCGCGGACCTTCCAGGTGCTCGTGGGCCTGGCGCTGCTCTCGTATGCGACCAACCTGTTCATCTTCAGCGTCGGCAGCCTGTCGGTCGGCCAGGAGCCCATCATCAAGCCCGGCCTGGCGCCCGACCTCGCGCAGTACACCGACCCGCTGCCGCAATCGCTGGTGCTCACGGCGATCGTGATCGGCTTCGCCACCACGGCGCTGTTCCTGGTGGTCCTGCTGGCGTTGCGCGGGTTGACGGACAGCGACCACGTCGACGGCGAGGAGGAGCGATCGTGATCGGCGAGCTGCCGCTGTCGCACCTGCTGGCGGTGCCGGTGCTGTTGCCGCTGACCACCGCGGCGCTGCTGATCGGCATCGACGACCGCCGCCGGCGCCTCAAGGCAGGCCTCAACGTGGCCGCGATGATCGCCAGCCTGCTGCTCGCCGGCTGGCTGGTGTCGCAGGTGGCGGCGCAGCCGCAGGCCCTGGCCGTCTACCTGCCGGGCAACTGGCCGGTCCCCTTCGGCATCGTGCTCGTGCTCGACCCGCTTGCCGCGGGCATGCTCGTGCTCGCGGCGGCGGGTGGCGTGGCGGCCGTGGTGTTCTCGCTCGCGCGGTGGCACCGGGCCAGTGTCCACTTCCATCCACTCCTGCAACTGCAGCTCGCGGGCCTGAACGGGGCGTTCCTCACCGGCGACCTGTTCAACCTGTTCGTTTTCTTCGAGGTGCTGCTGGCGGCGTCCTACGGACTGCTCCTGCACGG
>JAJNBO010000464.1 GCA_021156245.1 Ramlibacter sp.
GGCCACGATGTCGGGATCGGCATCGCGCAAGGAAGCGACCCAGGTGACGAAGCATTGCGAGAACAGTTCAGCCGGCAGTGCGTTGATCACGTCATTCAGTGTGTCGTGGGAAGGAATGCCCCTCTCGAAAGGCAGTAGACGGCGCAGGAAATCCAGCTTGCGCCTGGCCCAGCGCTCCACCTCCACGAAGTCCTCGGCACCGGCCATCGTCGCGCACAACACGCAAAGCAGGATCTCGGGCAGCCGATAGACGACCTTCCACGCCTGCCGCGGGTCCTCCAACGCAGAAAAATGATCGAGCAGCGCCTTGTCGGCCATCGGAAACCTCCGTGATTCGAGGTCTCCTATGAATCACAGCAAGTTCCGTGCCGGAATCTGGAGGTTTCTGTGAGGTCCGGCCGCTCAACGAAGCAAGCGGGGCTCGACCACGGACCTCATTGAAGCCGGATTGAACGAAGCCGCGGGACGGTGTTGCGCTATGGAGATTTTAGCGGGATCGGGTTGTGCGCATCCGCGGCGAGGGGTTGAAGAACGCCATCGCGGATGAGACGACGGGTTGCAAGAACGTCGTCGGGGCAAAGCTCTGCCGCTGGCCGCGAATAGGCCCGCCATCATCCAGGCTTTCGCCGCGTCCGTTCGTTTCGCCAGCCTCATGGCGGCCGAACGCCCGTGCTCCGGCAGGCCGGCCGGCTGATGTCGGAGGCTGGGACTTGGATGCCGACGACGCGATCATGAACTGTCGTTCCACACGGGCCAACGGGGCGCTTCCCCGCATTGCCAGATGGCGAGGACGATCATCTGTCCGTTGCAGTGGGGACAGCACGGTAGAGCTGCCCTGAATTGGGTTTGCTCGGTGCGGGGCGTGGCCACGGAGGATGTCGCATTGAGCAGCTTTCGGCACAGTTCGAGCCGCGCGGCGCGATGCCCGTTGGCGAGAAAGCCGTAGTGGCGGATGCGGTGAAACCCGTCCGGGAGCGTATGTAGCAGGAAACGCCGGATGAACTCATGCGCGTCGAGCGTCATGATCTTCGCCCTGCCACGGTGTCGATAGTCCCTCCACCGGAATGCGACGTTGCCGTCGGCCATGTCGACCAGGCGGGAATTGGCGATGGCGACACGGTGGGTATAGCGGCCCAGATATGCCAAAACCTGCGATGGCCCGCCGAATGGCGGCTTGGCGTAGACGACCCACTCGACGCAGCGGGCCTGGGCAAGCCGGCGCTTGAAGGCGGCAGACTCCGCCAAGTCGGGGAGGTCGCCGAAGAAGCCAAGCTGGTCCGCCTCATGGGCAGCCCGCAATTGCTCCAGGAACAGCCGGCGAAACAGACGCGACAGCACACGCACGGGCAGGAAGAAGCCAGGCCGGCAGGAGATCCAGCGCGTGCCGTCGGGAGACGGGCCGCCGCCTGGCACGATGCAGTGGAGGTGCGGATGATAGTGCAGGTTCTGGCCCCAGCTGTGCAGCACGGCGATGAGGCCGATCTCGGCTCCGAGGTGCTTGGGATCGGCGGCGATTCTGCGTAGCGTCTCGGCTGCCGCCCTGAACAGCATGGCGTAGATCGCCGCCTTGTTCTGGAAGGCGATCGCCGCTATCTCGGCCGGCAGCGTGAAGACGACGTGGAAATAGGCAACCGGCAGAAGGTCGGCCTGCCGCGCGGCAAGCCAGTCGCGGCAGGCCTGTCCTTGGCACTTCGGGCAATGTCGGTTGCGGCAGGAATTATAGGCAACGCGGATCGCCCCGCAGGATCGGCAGCCCAGCACGTGGCCGCCGAGCTCAGACGTACGGCATTGCTCGATCGC
This sequence comes from Ramlibacter sp., assembly GCA_021156245.1. GTDB lineage: Bacteria > Pseudomonadota > Gammaproteobacteria > Burkholderiales > Burkholderiaceae_C > Ramlibacter. The sequence goes on from JAJNBO010000464.1 coordinate 1,801, forward strand.
GCTCATCGTGCGGCGTTCGACGCGTCCGAGATGGCCGTCATGGGCTCGCCGATACGCCTTACCCCAGCGGCGGAAGACGTCCGCCACCTCCAGTCTCGCCGACATGACGTGTTGTCAGCCTGATGGCACCACCTCGATACTCAGCCGATCGAGCGGACTTTCCGTGCGACAAATGAGACCAGTCGAGACCTTCGCGTAGCGCGCTGTGCTCGACAGGTTCTCGTGACCGAGCAGAACCTGGATGATGCGGATGTCGGTGCCGTTCTCCAGCAAGTGCGTGGCGAAGCTGTGCCGAAGCGTGTGGACGGTCACGCGCTTGTCGATGCCGGCGGCGGCACACGCCGAGCGGCAGGCCGAATGCAAGACCTGCACATGCATCGGTCCGCTTCCGTCACGGCCCGGAAACAGCCACTGCTTCGGCCTGGCCAGCCGCCAATAGACACGCAGGATGCGCAACAACTGTTCCGACAGCATCACGTAGCGGTCTTTGCCGCCCTTGCCATGATCGATCCGGATGATGCCACGCTCGCTGTCGATGTTGCCGACCTTCAGGGCGACGGCTTCAGAGGCGCGCAGCCCCGCGGCATAGGCGGTGGTCAGAGCCGTACGGGTCCTCAGGCTAGGCACCGCCTCAAGGAAGCGGATGACCTCGTCGGCGTTGAGCACCACCGGAAGCTTGCGCGGCGTACGCGCGTAGGCGATGCGTTCCGGCATCTCGGCGTGGCCAAGCGTCACGCCGTAGAAGAACCGCAGCGCACAGACCGTCTGGTTCAGCGCCGGCCAGGAAATCCCGTTCGCCACCAGATGCACCTGGAAGGTGCGAACATCCTCAAGGCCAAGTCGATCCGGAGGCCGGCCGAAGTACCGGGAAAACTTCGCCACCGCATGAATGTAGGATCGTTGCGTAGCCGGCGACAGATTGCGGACCGTCATGTCCTCGATCATGCGCCGGCGCAGGGGGCTCATCTCACCCATTCGTTGCTCCTGTTCTAGAGATTGCGCTTCAACAGCCGCAATCCTTCAGAACAGAAGCTTCAATCGCAAACCTACGCACCATCTGCCGCGTCAGCGGCTTCGTTCAATCCCCCTCCGCTTCAAGCGATTGCCCTGAGCGGAAGGTTGCGCGCCCTTGTCAGCACGTCCCGACCGACGCATGGTGGGGGAAAACGTTGGCAAGCTGCAGGAGGAAAAAA
>JAJNBO010000465.1 GCA_021156245.1 Ramlibacter sp.
CATGAACAGCACCGAGAAGGTGGTGCTGCGCGAGCTGATCGACCGCATCCGCAACGACGGCCGCACCATCCTGCTGATCGAGCACGACGTGAAGCTGGTGATGGGCCTGTGCGACCGCGTCACCGTGCTGGACTACGGCAAGCAGATCGCCGAGGGCACGCCTTACGAGGTGCAGCGCAATGAGAAGGTCATCGAGGCCTACCTGGGCCACAGCCACAAGGCCACCAACGACGGTGCGCCGGCGGCCGTGGCGAGCGGAGAAGAAGAATGAGCGCAACGCTCCTGAAAGTCAGCGGCCTGAAGGTCGCTTACGGCGGCATCCAGGCCGTCAAGGGCGTGGATTTCGAGGTGCGGGAAGGCGAGCTGGTCACGCTGATCGGCTCCAACGGCGCCGGCAAGACCACCACCATGAAGGCCATCACCGGCCTGCTGCCGCTGAACGAGGGCGACATCCACTACCTGGGCAACAGCATCAAGGGCCGCGGCCCCTGGGAGCTGGTGAAGCAAGGCCTGGCCATGGTGCCGGAAGGCCGCGGCGTCTTCACGCGCATGACCATCATGGAAAACTTGCAGATGGGTGCGCACATCCGCAACGACAAAGCGGAAATTGCCCGCGATATCGACAAGGTGTTCGGCATCTTTCCCCGCCTGAAGGAGCGAAAGGATCAGCTGGCAGGCACCATGTCGGGTGGAGAGCAGCAGATGCTGGCCATGGGCCGCGCGCTCATGAGCCGCCCCAAGGTGCTGCTGATGGACGAGCCCTCCATGGGCCTGTCGCCCATCATGGTGGACAAGATCTTCGAGATTGCCGACCGCGGCTACGTGATGGAGTCCGGGATCATCAGCATGAACGGGGACGCGAAGGAGATGCTGAATGATCCGAAGGTGAGGGCGGCGTACCTGGGCGAGTAGTCCCACCTCCCCTCGTCATTCCCGCGGAGGCGGGAATCCAGGGCTCCCAAAAACAAAGCCGCGCACTGCGCGGCTTTTTCAATGCCCTGGGTCCCCGCCTCCGCGGGGACGACGAGGCCTCGTACCGCAGCTGCAACCCCAAGCTCGCCGCCCTCACATCCCGCCAATCCCCCGTCGCCGTCCGAAAGTCATAGCTGTCCACCCCGAAGCTGGCCGACGCCTTGCGTGACAGCTCGAAGCTCACGCCCATCCCGTACGACAGCCCCGAGCCTTCGCCATACGACGACGGCGCCAGCGAAGCACCAGACTTCCCGAAGAACGTGCCCACGCGCCCATACACACCCAAGTCCTGCGCGACCCCGGTCTTCCCGATGACGCTGACACTCATGCCCTGCGGCCGCGCCATCCGGACCATCGACCCCGCATCCAGGTGGCTGACTTCCATGCTGATGGAGCGCGGCGACTTGATGCTGGAATAGAGCAGGGCGGAGGTGCTGCCACCGTCGCAAGGCACTGCGACGGAGCCGCAAGGCACGCGGAAGTCGGCGTTACCTGCTTTCAGGCCGATGGAGTTGCCGGCCCCGCGCCAGCGCAGCGAGCCCGTGTCCGCCGCGGCGGCGATGACCAACGTCGAACCGATGACCAACCCCAGGAACGTGCGCTGCGACCACATGGCGGGCTCCCTCACCGTTGTGCTTGGAGTGTCAATGTGCAACCCGGCTCATCGGGTGCGTGTCGGACAAGTCTCACAAGCGGCGTAGGAGCCGCGGCTCAGCTTCAATCCACCTTCGCGCCCGAAGCCTTCACAACTTTTTCGTATTTGGCGAGTTCGTTGCGCATGAAGGCGCTGAACTCCTCCGGCGAATTGGGAACGGGCTCCGCCATCAGACCGGCAAAGCGAGTCTTCGCTTCCGGCGAATTCAGCGCCGCCACAAAGGCCTGATTCAACTTCTGCACCACGTCCCGCGGCGTGGCGGCAGGCGCTACCAAGCCCCACCACGTATCGATGGCGAAGCCGCGCAGCGTATCTGCAACGGGTGGCACGTCGGGAAGGTTGGGCGAGCGGTTCAAGGTGGTCACGGCCAGCGCCTTCAGCTTGCCGCCACGGATGTTGGGAGCGGCCGTGGCGAGGTTGTCGAAGTTGAAATCGACCTGCCCCGAGAGCAGCGCCAGCTGCGCAGGATTGCCGCCGTTGTACGGGATGTGCACAGCAAAGATGCCGGCATCCCGCTTGAACATCTCGCCGGCCAGGTGGCCCGCGCTGCCGTTCCCGCCGCTGCCGTAATTCAGCTTCGCCGGATTCGCCTTTGCGTACGCGATCAGGTCACGCAGCGAGTTGATGTTCAGGCGGGCGGCGGTGTCCGCGTTCATCACCAGCACGTTGGGCACGCGCACCATCTGCGTGATGGCCGCGAAGTCCTTCACCGGGTCGTACGGCATCTTCGAGAACAGCCACGGGTTGATGGCGTGCGTGGCCACCGCGGAGATGCCGATGGTGGTGCCGTCCGGCGCCGCCTTCGCCACTGCGTCGGCGCCGATGTTCCCCCCACCGCCCGGACGGTTCTCGATGATCACCGTGCCCAGGCTGTCCTTCACGCGCTCCGCCAGCACGCGGGCGGTGACGTCGATGGGGCCCCCGGCGGCGTAGGGCACGATCAGGCGGATGGGGCGGCTAGCCTGGGCCAGGACGGCCGGGGCGGACAGGGCTGCGGCAGCGCTCAGAGTGGAGAGGAGGAGGTGTCGGCGTGTGGTCATGGGAGGCAATTGTCGCCAATCGTGGCGGATGCACATCAGAAGCACCCCGGTGGGGCCCCCAGCCCAACCGTTCGTCACGGCAGGTAACACCCGATTGACAAACCTGACCTACGCTCAGCGTGCGCGCTTTCTTACAGCTACCTTGCTCCCAAGGCGTTGTGATGAAAGCGCCACAACAAGGAGACACATGGCCCACCACAGCACCCCCATGCCTCGGGCTGGATGGAGCGTCGAGAGCCTGATCCCCAGCCGGCAAGCCGCGTCCGATCCTTCCTTCGGGGAGGAAGACGGTCCCGGCGTCCTGCTTAGCGCAGGCTTCTGGCTCGGCGGCCTGGCTTCGCTGGCCGTCTGGACCGGCATCTGGACCAGCATCGCCTGGATGCTCGACCGGATCTGATCAGCCCCCGTGCTTGTCCGCCTCTGACGTGAAGGCGTCGGCATAGAACTCTTCGGGCGGCAGCTTGCAATGCGCCGAATACTCGGCGCGGGCCGAATCGACGACGATCGGCGCCCCGCAGGCATACACCTGGTGCCCGGACAGATCCGGGAAATCCTCCATCACCGCCTTGTGCACGAAGCCCGTGCGGCCCGTCCAGTTATCTTCTGGCAAGGCATTGGAAATCACCGGCACGTACTTCAGGTTGGGCATCTCCGCCAGCCGCTCCTTGACCCACGCATCCAGGTACAGGTCCGACGGCCGCCGCCCGCCCCAGTACAGCGTGGCCGGGCGCTGGCTGCCCTTCATGTGCAGGTGCTCGATCAATGCCTTGATCGGCGCGAAGCCGGTGCCGGAGGCCAGCAGCACCATCGGCTTTTCCGAGTCCTCGCGCAGGTAGAAGCTGCCGAAAGGCCCCTCCACGCGCAGGATCTCTTTTTCCTTCATCGCGGTGAACACGTGGTCGGTGAACTTGCCGCCCGGCATGTGCCGGATGTGCAGCTCCACGCCCGGTCCGTTGTGCGGCGCG
>JAJNBO010000035.1 GCA_021156245.1 Ramlibacter sp.
AGCTCGGGAATCATCTGCACCAGGCGGCGCGCGCGGCCGCGCTGGGCGGCGCTCCTCTGCACGCTCCAGATCAGGTCTTCGACGAGCGCGCGGTAGCCGTAGGGGTCCGACGACCCGTCGTCGCAGCTCAACTGCGCCTCGGCCACGACCTGGGCCCAGGCGTTCTTCAGGAAGTCCCGCACGAAGTCGGCCATTTCCAGGCCGTCGAGCTTGGACGTGAATTCGGTGGCGAGCTTCTGCGCCAGCAGGTTGCGCTGCTCGGCGTGCAGCAGGGCGCGCGCCGCCTCCTCGCGCTTCTGCTTGGCGCCCTGGTCCTGGCCGCCCCATTGCGACTGCAGGTGGTCGAGCAGCTCGCCGAAGGTGTCGGCGTCGATCACCTTGCTCTCGAGCCAATGCGAGGCCGATTCCACCGATTCCAGGTAGCGCTTCCAGCCCGCATCGTTCTCGGAGCTGAAGGCCAGGCTGCGCTGCGTGATGCGATCGAGGACCTGCCGCGCGGGATGGTTGCGGTCGCTGAAGAACCGCGAGTCCTGCTGGGTGAGGCGGTGCACCGCCTTTTCCATCTTCTTGAGCTCGCGCTTGAACGAAGGCAGCAACCGGCGGTCGTCGAGCAGGTGATCGAACATCATCCGCACCACCTCCTCGCCCAGCTGCTGGCCGATGCGCTGGGGGGCGACGGCAGGGGCGGCAGCCTCGGCGAGCATGTCCACCGGCTGGGCCGGCGCCGCAGCCGCCTTGGGCCGCTGCTCCAGCCGCTTGACCAGCTCGTCGGTCTTGTCCAGGTCCTTGAGCAGGGCCATGGAAGCCGGCACGGTGTGCAGGAATTCGGCCTTGCGCGGCTGGTCGAAGTCGCCGGCCAGCAGCTTGCGCAGGCGGTCGAGCGTGAGCAGGGTCTTCGCCACCGTGTCCGTGACCGGCTTGCCGCTGGCGCCCGTGCCCTTGTCGATACGCCCGCCCAGGGGCACTGCGGGTTCCACCCCGGTGGAGCGCAGCCACTCGGAGAGCTCCCGGTACAGCCGGCGCAGGTTCACGCCGAGCATGCCTGCCGCGGGGGCGATGAGCGCCTCGCGCGCCGCGTTGTCTTTCACATGGTCAGCCAGGGCCTTCTGCAGGGCCCGCACGAACACCTCCGGCCGCAGCGGGTTCAGCCCGGGCTGGATCGTGCGCCAGCCGAGCATGGTGCTGACCAGGGCGTCCAGGGGCGGCAGGGTGTCGTCCACCGACATGGCGACCTCCTGCTGGGCCCGCGCGACCTCGATGCTCTGGTCCAGGTCGGCGTCCTCGAACAGCTGCAGGTCCTGGAAGCGCAGCACCTCGGTCTGCGCCTGGTCCTTGCCGCCGCCCTCGTACACCAGCCGGGTGAGCTCCTTGATGAATGCTTCCTTGAACAGCTCGCCGTCGACCTGCAGGTCTTCGATCGCGTGGCGCACGGGAATGGAATGAAAGGCCGCGACGCGGCGCGCGCCCGTGGCCGTGCTCGCGTCCACGAGGCCCTGCAGCACGTCTGCGATCAGGGGTTCGGCCTGCCTCAGCATGGCGGCAAGGCAGTCGCTCAGCGACGGCTGCAATGCGGTGGGGTCGTCCGAGACGCCCATCCTGAGCTTCATCAACTTGGCCATGTGGTCCTGCGGATACGGGTCTCATTATGGGTCTGGCTCATCCGTCCTCCTACCTTCACGCGCCCGGAGCGCGCACTGCCGGGGATGGGCGGTGCGTCCGCGCAACGCAAGCGGCGAAGGCGCCTGCGTGGAAACCATGCGACAATGGCTTTCTCGCGGCCTCCAGTTGCCTGCGAGCTCAGCATGCTGCTGGGGGACGATCAGGCTCTTCGCCTGTGGCTCCCGACCTCTAGAAACCTCATCTGCCTCTCACTGGATCCGGCCTGCGTGGCCCGGAACGGCCGATGCCCCAGCGCCCGGGAAGGCGCCTGATTGCCCCATGAATTTTGATGAACTGAACCTCGCTCCGGCCATCCTCAAGGCCGTTCACGAACAAGGGTACGAAACCCCCACCCCCATCCAAGCCCAGGCGATCCCTGCCGTCCTCGCCGGCCATGACCTCCTCGCCGGGGCCCAGACCGGCACCGGCAAGACGGCTGCATTCACGCTGCCGATGTTGCACAAGCTCACCAAGGGCCAGGGCAAGACCAACAAGTTCGGCAAGGACGGCATCGCCGCCCTGGTGCTCACGCCGACGCGTGAACTCGCCGCGCAGGTGGAAGAGTCCATCCGCACCTACGGCAAGTACCTGCCGCTCAGCTCCACCGTGATCTTCGGCGGTGTCGGCATGAACCCCCAGATCGACCGCATCAAGAAGGGCGTGGACATCCTGGTGGCGACGCCGGGCCGCCTGCTGGACCTGCAGCAGCAGGGCCACCTGGACCTGTCGACCGTCGAGATCCTCGTGCTCGACGAGGCCGACCGCATGCTGGACATGGGCTTCCTGCCCGACGTGAAGAAGATCCTCGCGCTGGTGCCGAAGGAAAAGCAGAGCCTGCTGTTCTCCGCCACCTTCAGCGACGAGATCCGCGACCTGGCCCACACCCTGCTCAAGAACCCGGAGAGCATCCAGGTCACGCCGCGCAACACCACCGTGCAGCGCATCACGCAGGTGGTGCACCCGGTGGGCCGCGGCAAGAAGAAGGAACTGCTGGCGCACGTGATCCAGGAACACGACTGGTCGCAGGTGCTGGTGTTCACGCGCACCAAGTTCGGCGCCAACAACGTGGCCGAATTCCTGAGCAAGAAGGGCATCACCGCGATGGCCCTGCACGGCAACAAGAGCCAGACGGCCCGCACCCAGGCGCTGGCCGGCTTCAAGAGCGGCGACATCCGTGCGCTGGTGGCGACCGACATCGCCGCCCGCGGCATCGACATCGACGACCTGCCGCACGTGGTGAACTACGAGATCCCGAACGTGCCGGAAGACTACGTCCACCGCATCGGCCGCACCGGCCGCGCGGGCAAGGAAGGCCAGGCGGTGTCGCTGGTCTGCCTGGACGAGGAAGGCTTCATGCAGGAGATCGGGCGCTTCACCAAGCAGGACATCCCGACCGTGGTGGTCGAAGGCTTCGGCCCCGAGGCCGGCGAGCAGGCCGAACCGATCGCCATGGGCCGCCAGGTCCTCTGGGGCGGCAAGGGCCGTCCCCCGTCCCGCGAAGTGCTCAACGCCGCCGCCAAGGCCGCGCGCAGCGAGATGATGCAGCGCATCCGCGAGAACAAGGAAAAGTCCGGGCAGCCGAGCCGCAGCGGCGGCTCCCGCAACGGCAGCAGCCGCAATGGCAACGGCCAGCGCAGTGAAGGGCAGCAGGCCCGCAACGGCAACGGCAACGGCAATGGCAATGGCAACGGTGGCCAGCAGGTGCGCAACGGCAACGGCGGTCCGCCGCGCGGCCGCTCGCAGCAGCCGTCGCAGCGCAACGGCAATGGCCAGGGCGCGCGCCCGCCGCAGCAACAGCAGCCCCGCGACGTGCGCCAGGACCGCGACGACGACAGCGAAGACCGCATGCCGCGCAACGTGGACCCCTTGCGCACCAACATGCCGAGCGTGCGCGACATGAACGGCGTCAAGCGCGTCAACAGCAACGGCCAGCCGGACCCCACCCGCACCAGCATCGACAGCATGGGCGCAGGACGCCGGGGCGGCGGCAATCGCGGCCGCGGCGGCCCGCCGGCCCGCAACAACTACGGCCGCTGAGCCTCCGGATGGCGCCGCCCTCCGCCCCCTCCCGCGTGGCGCTCGTCGCCGGTGCGACGGGGCTGGTGGGACGGGAGCTCCTGCGGGGCCTGCTCGCAGACGACGCGATGGCGGCGGTGCATGCCCTCGCCCGCCGCGACATCGGAGTGCAACACCCCAAGCTGGCCGTCCACCTCGTCGATTTCGCGGCGCTGCCGGCGCTGCCCGCCGTCGATGAAGCCTACCTGGCTCTCGGGACCACGATCAAGGTGGCCGGGAGCCAGTCGGCCTTCCGGGCGGTGGATTTCGATGCGAACCTTGCGGCCGCCCGAGCCGCGCGCGCGGCGGGCGCGACACGCCTGGGCCTGGTGAGTGCCATGGGCGCGGACGCGAAATCCGCGATCTTCTACAACCGCGTGAAGGGGGAGCTCGAGGACGCGCTGGCGCCGCTGGGCTTCGATGCGCTCGTCATCGCGCGCCCGTCCTTCCTGGCCGGCGACCGCGAGGCCCTGGGCCAGCCGGTGCGCGGCGGTGAAACGTTGGCGCTGCGCGTGAGCCAATGGCTGCGACCGGTGATTCCGGCGAATCTCAGGACGATCGCGGCAAAGGACGTGGCCGCGGCGTTGTTGCGTGAAGTGCCGCGGGCGAACGGGAAGAAGATCCTGCTGTCAGGGGCGATGCAACGCTGAAACGCCGAACCCCCGCTAGGAAACCCGCACGATCGCATCCTTGCGCTTGTGCAGGTCCGGCAGCAGCTGGATCCCCAGCCCCGGCTTGGAGTTCAGGCTGATCATCCCGTTCTCCACCTTCGGCAGCTCCGTCACGAGCTCCCGATACCAGCCGGAATAGAACGCGCGCACGCTTTCCTGCACCAGCGCGTTCGGCGCATGCAGCGACAGGTGCGTCGATGCGGTCCACACGACCGGCCCCGTGCAATCGTGCGGCGCCACCGGCAGCTGCCATGCATCGGCCATGGCCGCGATCTTGCGCGCCTCGGTGAGTCCGCCGCACCAGCTCAGGTCCAGCATCGCGACGCCGGCGACGCCGGTCTGCAGGTAGTCCTTGAAGCCCCACTTGTAGCTGAGGGTCTCGCTGGCGCACACCATCGCCTTGCAATCCTCGGCATAGGCCTTCAGCAGGTCGAGCGAGTCCATGCGGATCGGGTCCTCGTGCCAGAAGGTGTCGAACTCCTGCAGCGCGCGCGAGATGCGCCGCGCCATCGGCAGCCGCCAGAGGCTGTGGAACTCCACCATGATGTCCATGCGGTCGCCCACCGCGGCGCGGATCTTGCGGAACGGCTCGAGCGCGGCGTCGAGGTCCGCCGCACTGATGTACTGGCCGTGGCTGCGCTCGGCCGCCACGTCGAAGGGCCAGATCTTCATGCCGGTGATGCCCTCCGCCAGCAGCGATTCGGCCAGTTCGTCGGCATGGTGCAGGAAACCCTGCAGGTCTTCGTACGGCCCCTGCCCGTTGCCCACGCCCCAGTTCGAAGAGGTCTGGTTGCGGTTGCTGCGGATGTACTGGTAGCCGGCGCAGGTGTTGTAGACGCGGATCGCGTCACGGCTCGCACCGCCCAGGGCGGTGTGGATCGGCATTCCCGCCGCCTGGCCGAAGACGTCCCACAAGGCGATGTCGACCGCGGAGTTGCCGCGCGTCTCGACGCCGGAGCCGCGCCACCCCAGGTAGCCGGTGAGGTCGCGCGCGCGCGCCTCGATCGCCAGCGGGTCCTGGCCCAAGAGCCGCGGCGCGGCCCATTCGTGCAAATAGGCCTCCACGGCCTCGGCGCCCATGAAGGTCTCGCCCAGACCGACCAGCCCCTCGTCCGTGTGCAGGCGCACCCAGAGGATGTTGGGGAATTCGCCGAGGCGGACGGTTTCGAGCTGGCGGATCTTCATGCCGGCAACACCGGCACGGACGCCAGCCTCAGGAGGTCTTGCTGGAGGGGTCGCGCGGCGGCACCGGCTGCTCGCGCAGCGCGCGCCACGCGCGTTCGATGAAGGGCGCCAGCACGTTCCAGCGGATCAGGCGGCCCAGCAGGCTGCAGCGCCGGCGGAACACCGGCGAGGTGATGTAGTCCAGCGGGTCGTCGAAGCACCCCATGTCCCGCAGGAACATCGGGTTGGACGCGTCGTGAGGCCCGGCCACGAAGGCGCTGCCCTCGGCGTGCCACAGCATGCGGCCCTCGACGTGGATGCCGTAGCCCCAGTCGCGGCCTAGGTCCTTCAGGCGCTGCCGGGCCGACGCCATCGTGTCCGCGTCGTAGATGTAGGTGTCCGTCTGCTGCCACTCGCCATCGAGCCAGACTTCCAGCACGGGGCGGTCGGCCTCGCGGATCACCGATGTCAGGCCATGGAGGATCCGGCCGTCGAGGAGGACGCATCGGATGCGCGCCGGGATGCCGGCGATGCGCAACATGGCGACCAGCAATGCCGCCTTGTCGAGGGCGTCGCCCCGGCCGGCATCCAGCACCTCGCGTGCCGTGTACGGCGCCGCCTTGAAGCGCCGCGCCGTCGGCATGCGCTTGACGAAGCGGTAGAGCGCGAGCGCCTTGTCGCGGTCCGTCGTGCACAGCTGCGTCAAGGCATGCACGCGCAGGCGCAGCCTCGGATCTTCCAGGTCGAGCAAGGGCGTGGACCCGAGCCATCGGCGCGGATGCGGCACATCCTCCGGCAAAACTTCTGCAGGCTGCTTCACGAGTACGACCTTTTCCCGACGACGACCCGCGGGCTTCGAGGCCCGCGGTGATGAAGGGAATTGTAGGCGGCACGGTCGAGCAGCCCGTAAGGAAGTGGCCTATGCGTCAGCCGCCGCGTGCCTTTTTCAACGCTTCCAGCACCACGTTGACCGGCTCCGCGCCGATGGCCGGCACGTTCTTGTCGTAGACCGGCTTGACCTTGTCGAACATGCGTCGCTGCTCGGCCGGCGTGATCTCGTTGACCTGCATGCCCTTGGCGCGCAGGCTGGCGAGCGACTTCTCGTTCAACTGGCGGTTGGCGACGCGCTGCACCTTCTGGCCTTCCACCGCCGCCTCGCGCAGCACGGCCTGCTCCTGCGGGCTCAGCTGGTCCCAAAGCTTCTTGGAGTAGAGCACCAGGAAGGGCGTGTACGCGTGACGCGTCACCGACAGGTACTTCTGCACTTCGTTGAACTTCGAGGTCTCGATGGTGACGAAGGGATTTTCCTGGCCATCGATGGTCTTGGTCTCCAGCGCCGTGAACACCTCGGGGAAGGCCATCGGCACGGCGTTGGTGCCGAGCGTGCGGAAGGTGTCCAGGAAGATGTTGTTCTGCATCACGCGCAGCTTGATGCCGTCGAAGTCCTCCACCTTGGCCACCGGCTTGCGGCTGTTGGTCAGGTTGCGGAAGCCGTTCTCCCAGTAGGCCAGGTTCACGACGCCGGCTTCCTCGAGCTTCTTGTTGAAGTACGCGCCGGCCGGGCCGTCCAGCACCGCGTCGGCCTCCTTCTCGTTGGCGAACAGGAAGGGCAGGTCGAACACGCCCAGTTCCTTGACGATGCCCACGAGCGGCGACGAGGAGGTGCACACCATTTCCTGCGTGCCGGCACGCAGGGCCTGGGTGGCCTGCAGGTCGTTGCCCGCGGCGCCGCCCCAGAAGGCATTGATCTTCATCTTGCCGCCCGTCTTGGCGGCCAGCACTTCCTGCATCTTCTTCACGCCGACGCCGACGGGGTGGTCCTCGTTCACGCCATTGGTGAACTTGATGGTGCGCTCCTGGAACTGCGCGAAGGCCGGGGCTGCCGCCAGCATGGCGCCGGCGACCAGGGTCACGAGGGTGCGTCGCTTCAACATGGTTTGTCTCCTTGGGGTACGCGGGTGGAAAAGGGATGGGATGGGACTAGCGCATCAGCCATTGCAACGGCACGAGCACCAGGTCGGGGAACAGGACGAGCGAGAACAGCACGGCGAGCTGCGCCAGGAAGAAGGGCATCACGCCCTTGAAGGCGTCATCCATGCTGATGCGCGCGACGCCGCACACGACGTTGAGCACGGTGCCCACCGGCGGGGTGATGAGGCCGATGGCGTTGTTCATGATGAACAGCACGCCGAAGTACACGGGGTCGATGCCCGCCTGGCGCACGATCGGCATCAGCACCGGCGTGAGGATCAGCACGGTGGGGGTGAAGTCCAGCGCGGTGCCGATCACCACGATGATCACCATCATCACGAGCATCAGCAGGGTCTTGTTGTCCGCGAACGGCGACAGCAGCTTGGCCACCTCGTCGGGGATGTTCGCCACCGTGATCAGCCAGGCGCTCACCATGGCCGCGGCGACCAGGAACATCACCACCGCGGTCGTCTTGCCGGCGGACAGCACCAGCCGGTACAGGTCCTTCGCCTTCAGCTCGCGGTAGATGAACATGCCGACCACGAAGCTGTAGACGGCGGCGACCACGGCGGCTTCGGTGGGCGTGAACACGCCGAATTTCATGCCGCCGAGGATGACCACCGGCAGCAGCAGCGCGAAAGTCCCCTGCCCCGTGACGCGCATCCGCTCGCCCATGGGCATGCGCGGCGCGGCCTGCACGTTTTCCTTCTTGGCCACGATCCACCAGGTGATGCCGATGGCCACGCCCATCATGATGCCGGGCACGATGCCCGCGAGGAACAACTTGGTGATCGAGACGTTGCCCGCGACGCCGAAGATGATCATCCCGATCGACGGCGGGATCACCGGCGCGATGATGCCGCCCGCGGCGATCAGGCCGGCGGAGCGATTCACCTGGTAGCCCGCCTGCCGCATCATCGGGAGCAGCAAGGCGGACAAGGCCGCGGTGTCGGCGACGGCCGAGCCCGAGATCGATGCCATGATGACGGCGGCGACGACAGCCACGTAGCCCATGCCGCCGCGGAAATGCCCCACCCAGGCCATCGCCAGGTGCACGATGCGGCGCGACAGGCCGCCGGCGTTCATGAACTCCCCCGCGAGCAGGAAGAAGGGCACGGCCAGCAGCGGGAAGTTGTCGGCGCCGTCGACGAAGCGTTGCGCGAGGATCTGCGAGTCGAAGGCGGGCAACATGCCGGTGGCCGCCATGAACCCCATGAGCGCCAGCCCGCACACGAGCAGCGCGTATGCGATCGGCATGCCGAGCGCCATGGCGCCCAGCAGGCTGGCCACGAAGATCGTCACCGTCATCGCGGCGCCCCCTGGGGTTGGGCTTCCGGAATGGCGACGTGCGGCAGGTCCTCGGACTCGACCACCTGCACGAGCTCATCGTCGGACAGCTGGCCCGTGAACAGGCGATAGAGCACCGCCAGGTTGAACAGCGCCATCACCACGGCCACCACGTAGCCGACGCCGTAGACCCAGATCATGGAAATGCCGACCACCGGCGACACGTTGGTGACCTGCAGCCCGTGCATCTTCCAGGTGCCGATGAAGAACAGCACGTTGACGCCGAGCATCAGGGCCTCCGACACCAACAGGCAGAACTTCTTGCCCAGGCGCGGCAGCCGGCGCACCAGCGTGTCCACGCCCAGGTGCTCGCGGTCCCGCATGGCGATCATCGCGCCGATGTAGGTGAGCCAGATGAAGCAGTAGCGCGAGAGCTCTTCCGACACCAGGATGCCGGAGTTGAAGAAGTAGCGCAGCACCACGTTGCCGAACACCATGACGACCATCGCGACGAGCGCGGCGACCACCAGCAGTTCGAGCAGCTTGAAGAAAAGTTCGATCGCCTTGCGCATGTCGGATCCCTGTTCCTCAGGCGCGCAGCAGCCGCGCAGGCGTGTCGAGCTTGGGCAGGCGGCGGCGGGAGGCGAGGACGGCCTCGATGTCGTCGCGCGCGCTGTCGATCAGCACGAGGATTGCCTTCTCCGCCTTGGCGGGCTGGCGCGCCACCACGGCGTCGACCACCGCGCGGTGCATGGGCAGCGAATTCCGCGGGCCGTCCTTGCGGGTGGTGGAAATCTCGAAACTGGTGCGCAGCAGCGCGGACAGCGCCTTGCTCATCTGAACGATCATGCGGTTGTGGCAGGCACGCAGCAGGCCCTGGTGGAAGCGCAGGTCGTAGGCCACGTAGTCGCCACCCTCCTCCACCGCGCGCCGCATGCCTTCGTAGGCCTCCTCGATCTCCGCGATGTCCTTCTCCGTGGCGCGCTCGGCGGCCATGCGCACGGCGGCGGGCTCCACCACGCGCCGCAGGTCCTGCAGGTCGCGCAGGAAATCGCGCGTGAGCCCGGCCTTGGACTGCCAGATGACGACGTCGGGATCGAACCAGTTCCAATGCTCGGAGGACAGCACGCGCGTGCCCACCTTGGGCCCCGTGGTCAGCAGCCCCTTGGCCGCCAGGGACTTCACCGCCTCGCGCACCACGGTGCGGCTGACTCCCAGCTCCTCGCCGAGCAGCGGCTCGGGCGGGATGGACGCGCCGGACGCATAGCGGCCGGCAACGATGGCCTCGCCCAAATGGTCGACGGTGTTGCCGTGGACGTTCTTGATCATGCGCTGCCCGCCATTGCGCCAATGGTATGACGATATGACCTTCGACCCTTTCAGGTCTTACCCTAGTGCGGGGCCGGAACCGGGCGCGATGCTGATGACGCGCGATTTCTTTCATGCTACAAGGTCCGACTCCAGCCCATCCAGGCTGCGGAAGGAACGATGGCCACCGTACAGATCAGGGGCGTTCAGAAGTACTTCGGCGCAGCGCACATCATCCGCGGCGTGGACATCGACATCGAGGACGGCCAGTTCGCGGTGCTGGTGGGCCCCTCCGGCTGCGGCAAGTCCACGCTGCTGCGCATGATCGCCGGGCTCGAGCAGATCAGCGAGGGCCAGGTGCTGATCGGCGGGCGCGTCGTCAACGACATGATGCCCAAGGAGCGGGACATCGCGATGGTGTTCCAGAACTACGCGCTGTATCCGCACATGACGGTGCGCGACAACATGGCGTTCAGCCTGATGCTCGCCAAGCAGCCCAAGGCCGTGGCCGACGAACGCGTGCGCAAGGCCGCGGACATCCTGGGGCTGGGGGACTTGCTCGACCGCTATCCGCGCCAGCTCTCCGGCGGCCAGCGCCAGCGCGTGGCCATGGGCCGCTGCATCGTGCGGGATCCGCAGGTCTCCCTGTTCGACGAGCCGCTATCCAACCTCGATGCCAAGCTGCGCGTGCAGATGCGCACCGAGATCAAGGAACTGCACCAGCGCCTGAAGACTACCTCCGTGTACGTCACGCACGACCAGATCGAGGCCATGACCATGGCGGACAAGATCGTCGTCATGCGCGACGGCATCGTGGAGCAGACCGGCTCTCCGCTGGAGCTGTACGACCACCCGGCCAACCAGTTCGTCGCCGGCTTCATCGGCTCGCCGGCGATGAACTTCCTGCCCGGCGTGCTGCGGCGCTCCGGCGGCGCCGCCGGCACCCGGCCGGAGCACATGGAGCTCGCCGGCGGCGACGACGGCGTCCCCACCGAGGTCGTGGTCGTCGAGCCGACCGGCGCCGACACCCAGGTCTTCACCAAGATCGCCGGCGTCGAGGTCACCAGCGTGTTCCGCGACCGCCATGCCTTCCGCCCGGGCGAGATCATCCGGCTGCGCCCCGACGCGGGCCGTGCCCACCTCTTCGACGCCGGCACCGGCGTGCGGCTGAGCCCCTGAGCAGCGGGCCGCCGCTTTCTCGAACTTCCAGGACTTTCGTTTCCCCCACGTCCACCAGGAGACAACCATGTCCGATCACGATCGCCGCAAGTTCCTCAAGAAAGCCTCGGCCGGGGCCGCCGCCGTTTCGCTGCCGCTCATGTGGCCCGCCTCCGCGCAGGCCCAGTGGAACAACGTGCCCGAGAAAGGCGCGCGCCTGCGCGTGCTGCGGTGGAAGCGCTTCGTCCAGGGCGACGAGGACGCCTACATCGCCAACGTCAAGAAGTTCACCGCGAAGTACGGCATCGAGGTGAAGCTCGACCACGAGGGCTGGGAAGACGTGCGGCCCAAGGCCGCGGTCGCCGCCAACACCGGCGCCGGGCCGGACATCATCCTGTCGACCAACGACGACGCCAACCTGTATCCCGACAAGCTGGTCGAGATGACCGACGTGGCGGACTACCTGGGCAAGAAGTACGGCGGCTGGTACCCGGCGTGCGAGGCGTTCCTGCGGCCCGACGGCCGCAAGTGGATCGGCATCCCGCTCGGCGGCACCGGCAGCATGATGGTGTACCGCGACAGCCAGCTCAAGGCCGCGGGCGTCAGCGCTTTCCCCAAGGACACCGACGGCTTCCTGAAGATGTTCCAGGCCCTCAAGGCCAAGGGCACGCCGGGCGGCATGGCGCTGGGCCACGCCACCGGCGACAGCGGCTGGACGCAGTGGCTGCTGTGGGCCTTCGGCGGCGCGCTGGTCGACAAGAACAACAAGGTGATCATCGACAGCCCCGAGACGCTGAAGGCGCTGGAGTACGGCAAGGAGCTGTACGCCACCTTCGTGCCCGGCACGCTGTCCTGGCTGGACCCGAACAACAACAAGGCCTTCCTCGACGGCCAGGTCTCGGTCACGAACAACGGCATCTCGATCTACTACGCCGCCAAGAACTCCAGCGACCCGAAGGTCAAGGACATGGCGGCGGACATCCAGCACGCATCCTTCCCCATCGGCCCGGTCGGCGTGCCGACCGAGTACCACCTGTTCTTCAACCAGATGGTGTTCAAGCACACCAAGTTCCCGAAGGCCGCCAGGGAGTTCGTGCGCTTCATGATGGAGGAAGAGCAGTACGGTCCCTGGATGCAGGCGGCTGGCGGCTACATCTCCCAGCCGCTGCGCGCCTACGAGAAGAACCCGGTGTGGACGGTCGACCCGAAGCACACGCCGTACCGCGACTCCGTGAAGAACCTGCGTCCCGCCGGCTACATGGGCAAGCTGGGCTACGCCTCCGCCGGCGCGCTGGCCGATTTCATCGTGCAGGACATGGTGGCGGAGGCCATGAGCGGCTCCAAGACCCCGAAGGAAGCCGCCCAGCGCGCGCAGCAGCGCGCCGAGCGCTACTACAAGGTTTGATCGGCCGGCATGCTGTCCAGGAAGATCCAGAACAGCCGCAACATCCTCGGTCTGGCATTCATGCTGCCGGCCGCGGTGCTGCTGCTGCTGTTCCTCACCTATCCGCTGGGCCTCGGGGTCTGGCTCGGGTTCACCGACACCAAGATAGGACGGGGCGGCAGCTGGATCGGCCTGGAGA
>JAJNBO010000466.1 GCA_021156245.1 Ramlibacter sp.
GCATGGCAAGTACGTCGGCATCTGCGGGCAGGGGCCCAGCGACCATCCCGATTTCGCCCAGTGGCTGGTGGAGGCGGGCATCACCTCGATCTCGCTGAATCCGGACAGCGTGATCGCCACCTGGCAGAAGCTGGCGGAGTAGGACGGGCCCCCGGGCGGCCCGGGGTCGGGCAGGGGGCAGGCGGTGCGATGATCGCGCCATGGATGACCTGCCCACCCCCAGCAGCAACCGGGACCCGCGGGTGCTCGCGCTCAAGCTGGGGTTGCTGGCGGCGTGGTTCCTCTTCACCTTCGTCCTCTGCTTCTTCGCGCGGTCGCTGGACTTCGAAGTGCTCGGCTGGCCGTTCGGCTACTGGTTCGCCGCGCAGGGGTCGATGCTGGCGTTCATCGCCATCGTCGCCGTGCACGCCTGGGCCATGAACCGCCTCGCCCCCGAGGATGCGCGGCCAACGGGCGTGAGGGACGACGATGTCGCCTGAAACCCGCTACGCGCGCCGCATCCGCCGGCTGCTGATCTCCTTCATCACCGGTTTCGCGCTGTTCCTGATCCTGCTGGCGTGGGCGGAGCAGAAGGGGCTCTCGCGCTTCTGGCTCGGCCCCATCTTCATCTTTTCCACGGTGATGATGTACGCGGCCATCGGCATCCGCAGCCGCACCACGGATCCGGAGGAGTACTACGTCGCCGGCCGCCGGATCCCCGCGATGTACAACGGCATGGCCGCGGCCGCGGACTGGATGAGCGCGGCGTCCTTCATCAGCCTGGCGGGCGGCCTGTACCTGCAGGGCTATGGCGGCACGGAAGCGCAGGCCGGCGGGCTGGCCTTCGTCCTGGGCTGGACCGGCGGCTTCGTCCTGGTCGCCCTGCTCATCGGCCCGTACCTGCGCCGGCTGAACCTCTACACCGTCCCCGACTACTTCGACCTGCGGTTCGGAGGCCGTGCGCCGCGCGTGATCGCGGCGCTGTCCGCGGTGCTGTGCTCCTTCATCTACGTGGTGGCGCAGATCTACGGCGTCGGCCTGATAGCGTCCCGGCTCACCGGCGTGCAGTTCGAGATCGGCATCCTGCTCGGGCTGGGCGGCGTGCTGCTCTGCTCGTTCCTCGGCGGCATGAAGGCGATCACCTGGACCCAGGTCGTGCAATACGTGGTCCTGCTGCTGGCGTTCCTGATTCCCGTCTCCTGGCTGGCGTACAAGCAATTGGGCCATCCGGCGGCGCCCCTGGTGTACGGAACCCACCTGCACAAGATCAACGACCTGGAGGAGCGTTTCGCGCGCGACCCGGCGGAGCGCGAGGTCGCGGGCATCTTCCTGCAGCGCGCCCGGGAGTACGAGGCACGCCTGGGCGACATCGAGGCGGCCCTGGCGCGCGAGCGGGCGGCGGCGCAGGCCCGCATCCGGATGCTCAAGCAGCAGGGGGCGGACTCCGCGCTGATCTTCGAGGCCAACCGTGCGTTCGCGGCCTTGCCGCGCGATGCGGGTGCGGCGCGGGAGGCGTGGGCCCGCGCCATGCAGGAGAGCTACGAACGCGCCAGGCCGCTGGGCGGCATGCCCCGCCACACGCTCCCCTTTGCCGGCGATCCCGACGGAACGCCGCAGGAGCGCGCGGCGTTCGACAACTCCAGGCTGAACTTCCTGGCCCTGATGTTCTGCCTGATGGTCGGAACCGCGGGGCTGCCGCACCTGCTGACGCGCTACTACACCACGCCCAGCGTGTCGGCGACCCGCTATTCGGTGGCGTGGACGCTGTTCTTCATCGCGCTCGTCTACGTCAGCGCGCCGTCGCTGGCCGCGCTGGTGAAGTTCGAGGTGATGAACAACCTGGTGGGCAGCAGCTTCGACGCGCTGCCCACCTGGATCGGCCAGTGGGCGAGGGTGGACCCCTCGCTCGTCTCCGTGGCGGACGTCAACGGCGACCGCATCCTGCAGTGGGGCGAGATCCGTCTCGGCGCGGACATCATCATGCTGGCCACACCGGAACTGGGCGGGCTGCCGTACGTGATCTCGGGGCTGGTGGCGGCCGGCGGCCTGGCCGCGGCGCTGTCCACTGCCGACGGCTTGCTGCTCACCATCAGCAACGCGCTCGTGCGCGACATCTTCTGCCACGACTTCAAGCCGTCGCTGCCGCCCGAGCAGCGCGTGATCCTGTCGAAGTTCGCGCTCATGGTGGTCGCGCTGATCGCCGCGGCGGTGGCCTCCACCAAGCCGGCGGAGATCCTGCCCTTGGTGTCGGCCTCGTTCTCGCTGGCGGGGTCCGCCTTCGTGCCTGCCATGGTGATGGGGATCCTGTGGCGGGGCACGACGCGGCACGGCGCCGTCGCGGGCATGCTGGCCGGCCTCGGCATCACCGTGTACTACATGCTCGCCAACATGCCCGCCACGCGCGGGGCACTGGGCATGGCCTCGCCGCAGCAGCTCTGGTTCGGCATCCAGCCGCTGTCCGCCGCGGTGTTCGGCGTGCCGGCAGGGTTCGCGACGACCTGGCTGGTGAGCCTCGCCACCCGCCGGCGCCCGTCCTGACCGCCCTTGTCTGCTAGGGATTGCCCTAGTCATCCATGGACGTGCGAGTCAGGCTCGCGTCAGACCCTCCCCGAACACTGGAAGCTCCCAGACAAAGGAGACATCCCCATGGCTACAGCCTCCGCAGGCGCCGGCACGGGTCCGGTCGCATCCACTGCGCCGATGACCCGCGAGGAAAAGAAGGTCATCTTCGCCTCGTCGCTCGGCACCGTTTTCGAGTGGTACGACTTCTACCTGTACGGCTCGCTCGCTGGTGTCATCGCGGCGCAGTTCTTCTCGGGCCTCGACCCGACGTCTGCGTACATCTTCGCGCTGCTCGCGTTCGCCGCCGGCTTCCTGGTGCGCCCGTTCGGGGCCATCGTGTTCGGCCGCCTGGGCGACATGATCGGCCGCAAGTACACCTTCCTGGTGACGATCCTGATCATGGGCGCCTCGACCTTCGTCGTCGGCTTGCTGCCCAA
>JAJNBO010000036.1 GCA_021156245.1 Ramlibacter sp.
TCGACGTGGGGTGCGAACACCACGGCAGGCTTCTTCTCGCGGATGGTGGCGGTCACTTCGGACAGGGGCGCCGGAGCGTAGGGCGCGGTCGGGCCGCTGCCCTGCTTGCGCGCCTTCAGCACGGTGGACGAGGCCGGGATGTTCCCCATCTCGAAGATCTGAGTCCAGCGATAGCTGAACCAGCCGTTGCGCAGCACCAGCACGTCCTTGCCGGTGGCGAACTGTCGAGCGACGGACTCCATGCCGAAGGTGCCGCTGCCCGGCACCAGCGCCACCGCATCGGCCTTGTACACGTCCTTCAGGATGGACGAGATGTCCTTCATCACGCCCTGGAAGTTGCGCGACATGTGGTTGAGCGCGCGGTCCGTGTACACGACGGAGAATTCGAGCAGGCCGTCGGGGTCGACGTTGGGCAGCAATCCGGGCATGGCTTCTTGTCTCGCAAAGTCCAAAAAGGGCAGCTTAGCATCCGGCGCGGGCAGCCCCATGGCGGGAGAGGGCAAGCCGCTGCTACAGTGCGGCCATTCCAATGAGAGGAGCCTTCCATGCCCAAAGGTGAACAACGCAACAACAAGATGGCCAAGAAGCCGAAGAAGGACACGTCGCTGCCCAAGGAGACCACGTCCGATCGGCCCATGCCGCCGATGACCACGGTCATGCCCAAGGGCAAGCTGAAGAACAAGGCGCCCTGAGGGCCGGAGGCGGGGTTCAGCTGGCCTGCGTCTCGCCGCTCACCATCCATGGCGTGCCGAAGCGGTCGGTCAGCATGCCGAAACTTGCGGCCCAGAAGGTCTTCTGCAGTGGCATCGTGACGCTGCCGCCCTGCGCGAGCGCATCGAAGACACGCCTGGCCTCGGCCGTCGTGTCGTAGCCGAGAGACAACGCAAAGCCCGCCATCGGCTTGGGCCCCTCCCCCATGCCCGGCGGCACGTCCGAGGCCATGAGCCTGCGCCCGTCGACCAGCAGGCTCGCGTGCATCACCAGGTCGCCTGCGCCGGCCGGGCAATGCGCCGGGTCGGGCGACTGCCCATAGGTCATCACCGTTTCCAGCCGCGCGCCGAGCGTCTGCTCGTAGAAGCGCATGGCCTCCGCGCAGTTGCCGTTGAAGAAGAGGTAGCTGTCGAGGACGGGCATCGGGATCTCCTGGAATGGATGGGACGGACCAACCCGCCCCACTCCCACGACGATCCTCGCCCCGCCGAATCGACAATCAGCAGCCGATCTCCCGATACCGCTTCTTGTTGTGCACCAGCGGCATCTCGTCCTGCAGCGTCGCGGTGTCGCCCTTCTTCTTCAGCTCCGCCTGCTGGTCACGCAGCAGCCCGTCGAGGGTCCTGCATTCCTTCTTTTCGTCGGCCGACAAGGTGGCGCGGCGAGCCAGCGTGGCGCGGTCCTGCGGCGGCGGCACGGACTTGTCCGTCACGCGCCGGCTGCGGGGCCCCAGTTCGCGGCCGCCGACGCAGGGCTTCTCGGTGTACGTCACGCCCGAACGGGTGACGCACTTGTAGGTCGTCTGCTGCGCGGCAGCGGGTGCGCACGCCAGCGCCAGCAGCGCCACGGCGGCCGCAGCCAGGCTTCGCGGCATCGATCGCACCATGCTTTCTCCTCGGACCATGGAGCGGATGCTAGGAGCACAGCCGCCGCGCGCACCACTACAAGACGTTTCCGCGATGCGCGCAGCCCACAGCGCGACCGCTCATGCGCCCGGGGCGTCCGCCGGTCACTGGCAACGGTTCACGCCGGCGGCAGGGTGAAGAAAAAAGTTGCACCCTGGCCCGGCTCGGATTGCGCCCAGACGCGCCCGCCCTGCCGCGACACGGCACGCGCCACCGTGGCCAGGCCGATGCCGGTGCCGGGGAATTCGTCTTCGCCGTGCAGGCGCTGGAAGGTTCCGAACAGCCTGTCCGCGTAGTTCATGTCGAAGCCCGCGCCCGTGTCGCGCACGAAGTATTCGCCGCGTTGGGAAGTCGACCCCACCTCGATCGAGGCTTCGGCCTTGGCCGAGGTGAATTTCCAGGCATTGCCGATCAGGTTCTCCATCACCGACCGCATCAGGCGCACGTCCGCATGCACCGCCAGCCCCGGTTGCACCTGCCACTGCACGTGGCGATGCGGCTGCTCCGACTGCAGGCGCGACAGGATCTCGGTGGCCATCTCGCTCAGGTTCACCGTCCCCTGGATGATCTCCAGCTCGGAAACCTGCGCCAGCGCCAGCAGGCCTTCGATCAGCTGCGCCATCGTGTCCGCGTTGGCCAGGATGCGATCGAGGTAGTGCTGGGCGCGGCCGTCCGGCGACGGCGGCAGTTCCTGCTGCAGCAGGCGCGCGAACGAGCCCAGGCGCTGCAGCGGCGACTGCAGGTCGTGCGACACCGAATACGAGAACGCCTCCAGCTGCTTGTTGGCCAGCCGCAGCGCGGCCTCGTTGGCGCTCAGCTGCGCGGTGCGCTCCGCGATGCGCTCTTCCAGGCTGGCGTTGAGCCGCCGGATCTCCTCCATCATCAGCATGCGCAGCGTGATGTCCTGCTGCGCGCCCTGGATCGCCACCACGCGGCCGGATGCATCGCGGATCGGCTCGCCCACCGATCGCACCCACACGCGACGCCCGGCGGCGGTGACCATCTCCAGCTCCACGTCGAAGGACTCGCCCTGCTCGATGCAGCGGGTCATCACCTCCGTCGCGGCGGGCACCGACTGCGGGTCCATCATGGCGAACACCTCCTGCAGCGTCGGCTCGGCATCGGGCGCCAGGTCGAGCACGGCGCACACTTCCTCGGACATGTACATGCGCTGGGTCTGCAGGTCGGCGCGCCAGTTGCCCATGCGGGTCAGCCGGCTGGCGATGCCGAGCTGCTCGGCCTGCTTGCTCAACGTGTCCTGCGCGACCTTCAGGGTATGGATGTCCGTGGCGGTGCCGAACCAGGAGGGCGGCGCGCTGTCTTCCATGGGCACCGGCACTGCACGCAGCAACTGCCACCGATAGCTGCCGTCGGCGTAGCGCAGGCGGAACTCCACTGGCACTTCCCTACCCTCCTCGAGCATCTCGGCCTGGCGTTGCAGCAACATCGGCAGGTCGTCGGGATGCACGGCATGCCGCCACCCGGTGCCCATCGCCTGCTCCAGCGGGTAGCCGGTGACTTCGGTCCACCGCTGGCTGACGAACTCCAGTTCGCCCAGCCGGTTCGCGGTGAAGACGATCTGCGGCACCGCCTGCGCCAGTTGCCAGAAGCGCTGTTGCGTCTCGCGGCTGCGGCGCGACTGGCGCCGCAGTTGCATCGTGAGCACCAGCGCCGCGACGAGCGCGGCGGCCCACACCACCGCGGTCAGCGCGGCGAACCTGCGCCAGGGCGCCAGCAGTTCGTCGAACCCCGTGCCGACCGCCACCAGAAGGTCCGGGAATCCCGGCAAGCGCCGGTACGCCACGACCCGCCGGACGCCGTCGACCGAGCTTTCGCGCGTGAAGGTACCCTCCGGCGCGCGGGGCAGGTACTCGCGAAACAGCGCCAGGTGCGAAAAGTCCTGTCCCATCAGCTTCTCGTCGCCCGGGCTGCGCACCAGCAGGCGCCCGTCGCGCCGGTAAAGCACCACGGCACCGGTTTCGCCCAGGTCGATGCCGCGCCACAGCTGGTCGAAGTGCCGCGGATCGATCGTCGCCACGAGCATTTCGCGCACCACGCCGTCGACGCGCACCGCGCGCACCAGCGGCAGCTGCCATTGGCCGGACGCGTCGCGCTGCACCTTCCCCACGAACAAGTCGAGCGCGGGATCGGCGCGCCACGCCTGCGTCGCGGCATCGTCGGGGGCGATGCGGCCGACCTGCTCCGGCCGCGAGGCGATCGACACGCGCCCCTGCGCATCGGCCACCCACATCTCCCGGACGAAGGGCGCGTGGCGGGACTCCTCCTGCAGGATGGCGGCGCCCCGCGTCGCGTCCAGCGTGCCCGCGCGGCGGGCGGCGTCCAAGCGGGCGGCGGCCAGCCGCAAGGCCTGGTCGGCGGATTGCAACGTGCGCGCGGATTGCTCGGCGATCACGAGCGATAGCGAGCTGGTGAGCTCCTCGCCACCGCGCAAGGTGGACTCGCGCATGTACAGCACGGCATACGCCAGCAGCGCACCCGTGAGCAGCGCGGTCGCCAACACCCCCAACGCGTCCCTCAGTCTCCTCATGGCCCCATTGTCCGCAGGAACGCCTGTCCGGCAAGGACACGGGCTGTCCGCTGACAACCCCGCCATGAGCCGCCCATCGAAACTCGCCCCACTCATCATGACCGAGGAGATCACACCATGTCCCAGCAAGCCCTGATCCGCGGCGAGGTCTGCTTCCGCGCAGGCGACGGCGTCCTCGTGCCCATCCCGGACGGACCGGTATCGATCGACCTCGCCGACGACAGCGTCACCCTCGGTTGGGAAGACGAACCCGGCAACGCCATGTCGGCCGCCCTCACGCGCGACGAATTCGATCGCTACGTGAAGGAAGGCAAGATCCGCATCGAAGGCCAGTAAGGCCGCCACGTGTCCAGCCTCGCCGCCGAGATCATCCTGCTGGCGCTCGCGTGGGCGGCGGTGCTCATGGTGCGGCCCTGGCGCTTGCTCCGTCCGTACGAAGGGCAGGTGGCGCTCGCCACCCCGCTGCTCGCGTGCGTGGTGGTGGTGACATGGCTCTGGTCGTGGCCCGGCCTCGCCGCGCTCTCGCTGCCGCTGCGCTGGTCGGCGGCGCCGCTGGTGGTGCTGATGGTCGGGTGGCCCCTGGCCATTCCGGTGCTCACCGTCGCCGGCCTGAGCACCATGGCCAGCACCGGCGCGTCGTTTGCCGAGGCCATGTCTCTCCTCACCTGGTCGGGCGTGCTGCCCGCCACCCTCGTGCTGGCGCTGGGGTTCGGGGTGCGCAAGGCCTTCGGACATCACCCCGTCGCCTACATGCTGGGGCGCGCATTCCTCGTTCCCCTGGTCGCCCTGGGTTCGTGCGGGCTCGCCGGGGTCCTGCTCGGCCAGGGCATGGCCGGCGCGACCGGAGACCTGCAACGGGTGGCGATCGCCCTGCTCGCGATGGGCGAGGCGGCCTGGACGTGCGCCATCGCCAGCCTGTTGGTCGCCTACCGGCCGCAATGGCTGGCCACCTGGTCCGACGAGGCCTACCTCGGCAGGCCCCTGCGCGCCAAGGCGGCAAGACCCCGCCGCTGAGCTACGTTTTGTGATGCCTGGACGGTGCGCGTGCGCTGCCCGTGTTAACTTGCGCGCCATGTCGTACCGGACCGCTTCCGCAACGCTGGCGCTCGCACTCGCGGCGTGCCTGCCGATGGGCGCGCAGGCCGCCGGATCCGGCCTCCCGATGAAGGTGGGCGGCCTCTGGTGCGGGGTCGGCTTGCTGCACGAGTTCCGGCTGGAGATGGCGCAGCATTTCAACCAGCTCGAAGCGCGGCTGGTGCGCAAGAACCGCGTGCGCCAGATCACCGGCCGCATCGAAGGCTCGACCGTCGTCACGGACCCGCAGCGGAACCACACCCTCGAACTGCAGGCGCTCGACAACGAGTTGCGCGTCACGGCCGGCACCGGCCCCCTGGCGTTGCTGAAGGGCCAGGCGTTCACGCGCGCCACCGCGGACAGCTGCACGCGTTGAGCGCGCTTTCCTGGCTCTGGGTCCCCATCGTCCTCTGGGCCGCCCTGGCCCAGACAGCGCGCAATGCGGCGCAGCGATCGCTCGTCGCCCAGGCGGGCACCCTCGGCGCGACGCTCTCCCGCTTCCTCTACGGCATCCCGTTCGCGGCGGCCTGGGTCGCATTGCTGCACGCGCTGCCGGGAACCGCGTCACCCATTCCCAGCTTCCACGCCGGCTATTTCGGCTGGCTGCTGCTCGGCGCGCTCGGGCAGCTGGCCGCCACCGCCTTCCTGCTCGCCGCGATGAAGGAGCGCAACTTCGTGGTCGGCGTGGCGTACTCGAAGACCGACGCCCTGCAGGTGGCATTGTTCGGCGTGGTGTTCCTGCGCGAGCTGCCCGGCCCGCTGACGCTGCTGGCGATCGCGCTCGCCACGTCGGGCGTGGTGCTGCTGTCGCTGCCCCAGAAGACTCCGGTCGCCGGCAACGCCTGGACGGGACGCGCCGCATGGTTCGGCCTCGGCTCCGGCGCCGGCTTCGCGCTGTCCGCGGTCGGCTATCGCGGCGCCGCGCTGCAGATCCCCGACGCATCGCCGTGGCTCGCCGGCGGCTGGGGCGTGCTGCTGGCGCAAAGCATCCAGACCCTGCTGCTCGGAGGTTGGCTCGCTTGGCGCGAGCGCGCGGCCTTGCGCGCCACGGTCACCGCCTGGAAGATCTCCACCATCGCCGGCGCGACGGGCGCACTGGCGTCGATCGGCTGGTTCACCGCCTTCGCGCTGACCACCGCCGCGAACGTGCGCACGCTCGGCATGGTGGAAGTCCTGTTCAGCTATCTCGTCTCCCGCCGCCTCATGCGCGAAAAACTGCTTCGCATGGAGCAGGCGGGGCTCGCCCTGGTGCTGGTGGGCCTGCTGGCGCTGGGGCTGCAGCTCTAGCCTGCGTCCTACACCCCTGGCGCCATCGGGGCGCGAGATTGAGGGCTGCAAGGAGAACGCATCCATGGCCAGCAGCAACAACCCGCAGAGCGTCGAAGCACAACGGCGCAAGCTCCCCTTCACCTTCTACGCGGCGAAGAACAACCGGATCTACGTGCGCAACGTGGACCAGAAGGTCATCGACCTCGGTGTCCTGTCCCGCGAGGACGGAGCGCTCTGCTACTTCCTCGACGGCAACCACGACACCGGCAGAGGCTTCCGCGATGAGGAAGCCGCCTTGCGCGACATCGCTGCGCGGGTGCGCTTCCTTTGGCTCGACGGCCAGTTCACGGCCGTGGCCGACGCGCGTGACGATCCCGGGCTCGATCTCGATGGCGCGACGCAGGTGGAGGTCACGCTGGACGAGTTGAAGCCCGGCGAGCCGATCGAGGACGCGACGGTCTGAAGCCGAGCGTGTCCATCGCCGGGCCGAGCGGCTGCGGCTTGTTCCAGTAGCCGGACCACGGGTCCTTCTTCAGCGCGGCCAGGTGCGGCCCGGCGGTGACGATGTTCCAGTGGCCGCCGCCGGTGAGCGCCGGCAGGTCGTCCCAGCGCACCGGCATCGACACGGCCAGCCCGGGGCGCGCCCGCGCGGAATACGCCTCCGCCGTGGACTGCACCCAGCCGTTGCGCAGGTAGTCGATGAAGATGCGGCCCACGCGGTTGCGCGGCCCCGACTTCGCCACGAAGCGCTGCGGGATCGTGCGGGCCATGTGCTGCACCACGGCCTCCGAAAACCCTTTCGCGGTTTCGTAGCCATGCTCCGGCACCAGCGGGACGAACAGGTGCAGGCCCTTGCCGCCGGTGGTCTTGAGCCAGCTTTGCAGGCCCAGCTCCTGCAACAGCGCGCGCATCAGCAGCGCCGCTTCCTGCACCTGCGGCCACGGCACCTGCTCGCCCGGATCGAGGTCGAACACCAGCCGGTCCGGCTGCCCGATGGCGCGGTCGGTGGAGTTCCACGTGTGCAGCTCGATCATCCCCAACTGCGCCGCGGCGACCAGGTCCTCGGGCGTGCGGAATGCGATCGCGGGCTCGTGCCCCGGCCAGAGCGCCGCGTCGGTGCCGTGCAGTCCCCGCATGCCTTGCGGGTGTTGCTGGAACACCATGGGCTCCGTGATGCCCGAAGGGGCGCGCTTGATGTACGCCGGCCGGCCTTGGAGGTGCGGCAACGCCCAGGCGGCCACTTCCGCGTAGTAGCGCACCATGTCCATCTTGGTCAATCCGGTCGACGGATCGATCACGCGGCTGCCGTGCGTCACCTTCAGCAGCGCGGGGGGTGCCGCCTTCGGCCGCTCACGCTGCACGGCAGGGGCCGGCTTGTCCTCGCGCAAGCCCTTGAAGGACGCGTGGCGCAAGCTGCCGCCCTCCGGCCATTCGTTGAAGCTCACCTCGCAGACGAGTTCCGGCTCGACCCATGTGGCGTGCCGGTCATGCCCGGTGGTGCCCGCGAACGGACGCTTCGGTACCGCCATCGCATCGAGCCGCTGTCGCAGGGCGGCGGAAACTTCGCCGGTGAAGCCGGTCCCCACCTTGCCGGCGTAGCGGAGCTTGCCGTCCTCGTCCACCGTGCCCACCAGCAGCGCGCCGATGCCGGAGGGTCGCGAGTCGTCCGGCCAGGTGAAGCCGCCGATGACGAACTCCTGCCGCTGCGTGCACTTGAGCTTGATCCAGTCGTCCGAACGCCGCTGCACGTAGATCGAGCCGCGCCGCTTGCCGATGACGCCTTCCAATCCAAGCTGGCAGGCCGATTGCAGGATCGAAGCGGCATCGCCCCCGATTTCCTGGCTGAAGCGCAGCCGCGGCGTTTCCGCCAGCACCGACTGCAGGACCGCACGGCGCTCCTCCACGGGCACTCGGCGCAGGTCGTGCCCCGCGCAGTACGGTGTGTCGAACAGGTAGTAGACGATCGCGTCGTTCCGGCCGCCCTCGATGGCGTTCTGCAACGCGTTGAAATCGGGCTTGCCATGGGCGTCGAGCATGACGATCTCGCCGTCGTACCAGCCGGGCGGCAGCTTCGCCGCGAGCAGCTCCTCGTGGAGCGCCGCGAAGCGCTGCGTCCAGTCGTTGCCGCGCCGCGTGAGGATGCGCACGTCCCGCGGACCACCGATGCGCGCCAGCATGCGGTAGCCGTCGAACTTGATCTCGTACAGCCAGTCCCCGCCGGGAGGCTTGTCCACCAGCGTGGCGAGCTCCGGCTCCAGGGCGGCCGGCAGCTCGGCCGGCTTCGCGGCGGCGGGCAGGTCGACGCGTCTGCGCGCGATGGCTGTGCTCCTTTGCTGGGTGGAAGCCGCAGTATGGCGACTCCCGACGAGAATGGGGCATGACCGAGACCGCCCGCAGCTTCGCGACCCTTTCCCTTTCCGCTCCCATGCTGCAGAACCTGCAGCGCCTGGAATACATCGAGATGACGCCGGTGCAGGCCGCCAGCCTGCCGCTGGCCCTGGCCGGGCGTGACGTGATCGCGCAGGCCAAGACCGGCAGCGGCAAGACCGCTGCCTTCGCCCTGGCGCTGCTGTCGCGCCTGGACGCCCGCCGCTTCGACGTGCAGGCCCTGGTGCTGTGCCCCACCCGCGAGCTCGCCGACCAGGTGACGCTGGAGATCCGCCGGCTGGCGCGCGCCGAGGAGAACGTGAAGGTGCTGACGCTCTCCGGCGGCGTGCCGCTGCGCGGCCAGCTCGCGTCGCTGGCCAACGGCGCCCACGTCGTCGTTGGCACGCCCGGGCGGGTGCTCGACCATCTCGGGCGCGGCACGCTGCTGCTCGACGCCCTGAACACGCTGGTGCTCGATGAGGCCGACCGCATGCTGGACATGGGCTTCCTCGACGACATGGTGCAGGTGGCCAGCCGCTGCCCGAAGGACCGGCAGACCCTGCTGTTCTCGGCCACTTATCCAGAAGGCATCGCCAGGCTCGCGGCGCAGTTCATGCGCGATCCCCAGACGGTGAAGGTCGATGCGCAACATGCGAGCACCGTCATCGAGCAGCGCTGGTACCAGGTGACCGAGTCCGAGCGGCTGCCCGCCGTGCTGCGGCTGCTCGACCACTACCGCCCCGCCAGCAGCATCGCCTTCTGCAACACCCGCGCGCGCTGCGCGGCGCTGGCGACGCTGCTGCAGGCCCAGGGCATCAGCGCGCTGGCCCTGCATGGCGACCTGGAGCAGCGCGACCGCGACCAGGTGCTGGTGCGCTTCGCCAACCGCAGCTGCTCGGTGCTGGTGGCCACCGACGTGGCGGCGCGCGGACTCGACATCGCGGGCCTGGCCGCCGTCATCAGCGTCGACATTCCTTCGGACGCCGAGGTGCACGTGCACCGCATCGGGCGCACCGGGCGCGCCGGCGAGCCGGGGCTGGCGCTCAATCTCGCCAGCCTCGACGAAATGGGCGCCGTGGGCCGCATCGAGCTGCTGCAGGGGGCGGAAACGCAGTGGAGCCCGCTCGACACGCTGAAGCCCTCGGGCAAGGGACCGCTGGCCCCGCCGATGGCCACGGTGCACATCCAGGGCGGCCGCAAGGAAAAGATCCGCGCCGGCGACGTGCTGGGCGCGTTGACCGCCGACCTGGGCTACAGCCGCGACCAGGTCGGCAAGATCGACATCAACGAGTTCGCCACCTACGTGGCGGTGGAACGGTCGGTTGCCGCCCAGGCCGCGGCGCGCCTCAACGGCGGCCGGATCAAGGGCAAGGCGGTCAAGGCGAGGCTGCTCGACCATTGACCTGCGGGGTTCCTACACGGATGCAGCATGGACACGGACGCCGCCTGGGGATACAAGGGCTGCACCATCGACGGCATCCCTGCATGAGGTCGAACATGACTTTCGGCACCCTGCTGTACCGCTACTTCTTCTTCGGCTGGCTGTTCAAGGACGTGAACCGCGGCAACGTGTTCGAGCGTTCCGCCGCGCTGCGCCACAACCGCGACATGGCGCGCTGGCTGCCCACGTACATGCGGCGGTGGCTGTGGTGCGGCCTGATGTTCTACCTTCTGGGCACCATCTTCGAATGGATGCTCAACGCCCCCGGCGTGTCCGTGCTGTTCTACGTGCCCAGCGCATTGAGCGTGCCGGTGAATGCGGTCATCGGCGCCGCCTGGGTGGGCCTCAAGCTGCTGCCCGCGCAATTCTGACGCTCCCGTCCGTCACAGCGTTTCGCTCGTCACGCCCAGGCCCGCCAGCGTGCGCCGTGTGTGCGCGACCAGGTGCTCGAGGAAAGCGCGCGTTCGCGCCGGCATGTACTTGCGGCTGGGGAGCGCGGCCACCAGGCTGATGCGGTTGGTGATCCACGGCGCCAGCACCCGCCGCAGCCCGCCGCTGTGGAGCAAGGGCGCGATCAGGTCGGCCGGCTGGCTGCTGATGCCGGCGCCCTCGACCGTGGCGCGCAGCAGGGTGTCGGTGTTGTTGGCGCTGAAGACC
>JAJNBO010000467.1 GCA_021156245.1 Ramlibacter sp.
GAAATAGAACCAGAGGATCTGCACCAGCACCGGCGTGTTGCGGAAGAACTCCATGAACACGCTGGCCGGGATGTAGAACAGGCGCCGCTTCGAATAGCGGGCCAGCCCCACGACCAGGCCGAGGCTCAGTCCCGCAACCAGGCAGATCGCGAAGATGCGCAAAGTCCCCGCCGCACCGGCCAGCAGTGCGTCGGTGTTCGAGAAGACGGAAGCGAAGTCCCACTTCATGGCTCAATGCACCGTGGTTTCCCCGCTCACGGCGAGGCGGCGTTCGACGCGATGCACCACCAGGCTGGCCGCGAAGATGACGGTGAAGTAGATGAGCGCGACGACCGTGAAGACCTCCAGCGGGCGGAAGGTCTTCTGCGCCAGCTCGTTGGCCTGGAACAGCAGGTCGGCGTACGACACGGTGGCGACCAGCGTCGTCGTCTTCATCAGCTCGATCGAGCGCTCCAGAAAGGCCGGGATCATGCGCTTGACCGCCTGCGGCAGGATGATGCGGCGCATCGCCTGCGCTTGCGTCATGCCCAGCGCCCGGCCCGCTTCCCACTGGCTGCGCTCGATGGACACGATGCCGCCGCGGAACACCTCGGCGAAGAAGGCCGACGACTGGATCGAGAAAGTGATCGCCGCCGCCGCGAAGGGCGTCATCTCGATGTCCAGGATCATCGGCAGCGCGAAGAAGAACCAGAACAGCTGCACCAGCGGCGGCGTGGTGCGGAAGAACTCGATGACGAAGCCGGCGGGCCACGCGAGCGCCTTGCGCGGCGACAGGCGCAGCAGCGCCAGCAGCAGCCCCAGCGGAACACCGAAGGCGAGCGCGGTGCCGGTGACCTTCAGTGTGTTCAGCAACCCCTGCGCGAGCAGCGGCGCATTGGCGATGACGGGCGTGAAGTCCCAGGTGTACATGGCTCCGCGCCCGTCCCGCCGCTCCTAGAGCATTTCCTTCATCACCGGAGGCGACGCCTTCGGGTCCAGGCCGAAGCCGACCAGGAACTCCTCGTACCACTTCTGCGTCTGCTTGCTCCTGTAGTACTCGCCCAGCTGCTTGTCGACGAAGGCGAGGAAAGCCTTGTTGTCCTCCTTGCGCACGGCGGCGCTGGAGGGCTGGGACTGCGCGGGCGTCGGCACCACGATCTTGCCGGTGCCCAGGCGCTGGCGCGCGGCCAGCAGCGGCGGGTGGAAGAGGCAGACCGCGTCCACGCGGCCGGCCTGGAAGGCGGCGATGGCTTCGGTGTTGCCGGGGAAGCGCTGGATGGAAGCGTTCGGCACGTTCTCCGTGACGAACTTGTCCATGCTGCTCGCCTGCGGTACGGCGATCTTCACGTTCGGGTTGTTCAGGTCGCTCCACTTCGCCACCGGCAGGCTGTCCTTGGCCAGCACGGCCAGCGAGTAGTACAGCAGCGGCGTCTGCGGGAAGTCGACCGCCTGCGCGCGCTCCGGCGTGGCGTCCAGCATGTAGATGATGTCGATCTTGTTGCCCTGCAGGGCAGCGATGGCGGTGCCCCAGGTCACTTCGACCGGCTCGAACTTCACGCCCAGCGCGGCCGCCATGGCCTTGCCCATGGAAACGCCGAGCCCGCTGGACCACTCACCGTTCTTCGGGTCCTTGGAATACCAGGGCGGCGCCTGCGTGACGCCGACGCGCAGGCTGCCGCGCTGCTTGATCTGGTCCAGCGTGCCGCCGGCCTGGGCGCGGGCGGCGATCGGAAGCGCGAGGGCGACGGCGCCGGCGGCGATGCCGGACAGGGCGTGGCGACGAGTGGTCATGGAGCAGCTCCTGGAGAGGACTTGGGAGGGGTGGAGAGAAACAGTTCGGTCTGCTGCGCGCCGCGACCCATGTGGGTCGAGATTTCCGCCAGCATCGCCTGCAGGTCGTCGCCGAGCGCCGCCTGCACGTAGGAGTCGTGTGCATCGCGCCGGGGACCGCGGGTTCCGTGGGCGCGATGGTGCGCGGCCCAATAGAGCTGCAGGCGGCCGCGCAGGCTTTGCCAGGTGCGTTGCAGCAGGCGGTGGCCGCTGGTTTCGTACGCCAGGCCATGCAATTCGAGTTCCGCCTGGATGCTGGCGGCGTCGTCGCCCGCATCGATGCAGGCGGTCAGCGCCTGCTGCCGCCGCACGAGCTCGCGCCGGAAGGCGTCGTCGCGCTTGTTCCAGGCCTGCTCGAAGGCGAAGCGCTCGAGCGTGATGCGCATCGAATAGATCTCGCGGACATCTTCGACCGACAGCGAGATGACGTGCGTGCCGGTGTACGGCACCGTCACCAGCAGGCCTTCTTCCACCAACTGGCGCAACGCCTCGCGCAGCGGCCCGCGGCTGACGTCGAACTGCGCCGCGAGCGCGCTCTCGACCAGCTGCGCGCCCGGCGCGAGCTCGCCTTCCAGGATGGCGGCGCGCAGGCGCTCCGCGATGTGCTGGCGGAAGGTGCTTTTCGGCACCCGTCCCACGCGCACCTGCGCGGCGACGGCTGCGGTTGAGGGGAGGATCGCGCTCACGGAGTCGATGATCGATTGTCAACAATCCTATCACCATCGCCCGGCGCCGCAAGCCCACCGCCCTAAACTGCCGCGATGAGAGACCAGGACATCGAGCCTTTCTTCGCCACCTTGAAGGCGGCCAACCCCTCGCCGGCGAGCGAGCTCGAATACAGCACCGTGTTCGAACTGCTGGCGGCGGTGCTGCTGTCGGCCCAAGCGACCGACGCCGGTGTGAACAAGGCGACGCGCCAGCTCTTCCACGTCGCCAACACGCCTCAGGCCATCCTGGCGCTCGGCCAGGATGGGCTGGAGGAATACATCAAGACCATCGGCCTGTTCCGGATGAAGGCCAAGCACCTGCTGGAGACCTGCCGCATCCTGGTGGAAAAGCACGGCGGCCGCGTGCCGCGGGACCGCGAGGCGCTCGAGGCCCTGCCCGGCGTGGGTCGCAAGACGGCGAACGTCGTGCTCAACGTCGCGTTCGGC
>JAJNBO010000037.1 GCA_021156245.1 Ramlibacter sp.
AAACTGCGCACCTTGCACCGCCCGGCCAACCTGGAGGACTTGTTCCTCAAGCTCACCGGCCGGCAGATCCGGCAGGACGGTTGAGATGACCACACACCGATCGCCCTTCCGCGCACCGCGCCTCACATGGCGCTGGTGGCCCGTGTTCCGGCGCAACCTGCTGGTATGGCGCAAGCTCGCCATCCCCAGCCTCATAGGCAACATTGCCGAGCCCCTGATCTGGCTCGTGGCCTTCGGCTATGGCATGGGCGCGCTGGTCGGCGAGGTGCGCGTCGGCGGCGCCGCTGTGCCCTACATCGTCTTCCTGGCGAGCGGCTCGATCTGCATGAGCGCGATGAACGCGGCCAGCTTCGAAGGGCTGTACTCCGCGTTCTCGCGCATGCACGTGCAGAAGACCTGGGACGGCATCATGAACGCGCCGGTCAGCCTGGACGACATCGTTCTGGCCGAGATGCTGTGGGCCGCCTACAAGGCGATCTTCACCGTCACGGCCATCCTGCTGGTCATGCTGGGCCTGGGCATCGTGCAGACCCCCAAGGTGCTGGTGGCGTGGCCGGTGCTGCTCGCGGCCGGCATCACCTTCTCGTGCATCGCGCTGATTTTCAACGCGCTGGCGAAGGGCTACGATTTCTTCACCTACTACTTCACGCTGTTCCTCACCCCGATGATGTTCCTGTCCGGCGTGTTCTTCCCGCGGGACCAGCTGCCGGCGCCGGTGCGCGCGGTGTCGGACTGGCTGCCGCTCACCAGCGCGGTGGAACTGGTGCGGCCGCTGTTCCTGGACCGCTGGCCGGCGGAGCCCGGGCGGCACCTGCTGGTGCTCGCCCTGTATGCAGTCGTTTCCTTCTGGCTGGCGCTCGCCTTCACGCGCCGCCGCTTTGCCGCCTAGCCCGCCATGGCCAC
The DNA here is from genome assembly GCA_021156245.1 of Ramlibacter sp. GTDB lineage: Bacteria > Pseudomonadota > Gammaproteobacteria > Burkholderiales > Burkholderiaceae_C > Ramlibacter. The sequence goes on from JAJNBO010000037.1 coordinate 904, forward strand.
CACGCTGCCCGCGGACCTGGTGGCCATGATGGCACGCGGCGTGTCCGTCATCGTGGGATCCCGCGACGCCAAGCTGCGCCCCAGCATCATGCGGGCCGTGGGCAGCCGCATCGAGCGCGACGGGCAGGACATCACGGTCTACCTCTCGCGCAGCACTTCGCGGCAGTTGATCCAGGACATCGCGGCCACCGGGCAGCTGGCGGTGGTGTTCAGCGAGCCGTCGACGCACCGCACCGTGCAGCTCAAGGCGTCCCGCGCCGACATTCGCAGCGCCGTGGACGAGGACGCGCCCGTGCTGGCGGCCTACCTCCGGTCCATGGAGCACGAGATCCAGCAGGTCGGCTTCGGGCCGTCCGTGGCGCGCGCGCTGCTGGCGCACCGGCTGGAGGATGTGGTGGCCGTGCGGTTCACGCCCGAACAGGCTTTCGACCAGACGCCCGGTCCTCGCGCCGGCGCGGCGCTCGGGGGCGCGCGGTGAAGCCGGGCCTGCAGGACATCCGGGCCTGCTTCGAAGGCATGATCCCCGCCATCGTGGCCACCTGCAGCGCCGACGGGGTGCCGAACGTGGCGTACATCTCGCAGGTGTTCTATGCGGACGAGCACCACGTCGCGCTGTCGTTCCAGTTCTTCAACAAGACCCGGCAGAACATCCTGGCGAACCCGTTTGCCACGGCCCTGGTCGTCCACCCGCACACGGCGCAGTTCTACCGGCTGCACATCCGGTACTTGCGCACGGAGACGGAGGGTCCGCTCTTCGAGGGCATGAAGGCGCAGCTGGCCGGCATCGCGTCGCACAGCGGGATGCAAGGCGTGTTCCGCCTGCTCGGATCGGACGTGTACGAGGTGCAGGAAATCGAGTCGCTGGAGGGCGCGCCGCTGCCGGCGCCACCACCGCGCGCCGGACTGCTCGGCGGGGTGCGGCGCGCGAGCGAGCGGCTCGGCCGCTGCGGCAGCCTGGACGAGGCGTTGAACGCGGTACTCGCCAGCCTGAACGACTTCCTCGGCATCCAGCACGCCATGGTGCTGATGCTCGACGCAGCCGCCCACCGGCTGTACACGGTCGCGAGCTGCGGCTACGCGACGTCGGGCGTCGGGTCGGAGATCGGCATCGGGCAAGGCGTGATCGGGGTCGCCGCGCGCGAGCGCACGCCGGTGCGCATCGGCCACGTGACCAGCGCCGCGCTCTACAGCCAGGCGATGCGCAGCAGCTTCAATGCGAACGTGCCGGACTTCGAGCCCGTGCTCGAGATCCCGTATCCGGGCCTGGCGCAGCCCCACAGCCAGCTGGCCGTGCCGATCCAGAATGGCGGCCGCATGCTCGGGGTGCTGTTCGTCGAGAGCACGCAGGAACTGCAATTCAGCTGGGAGGACGAGGACGCGCTGGTGGCCATCGCCGGCCACCTGGGAGCTGCGATCGAATTGTTGCAGGCCAGCGCCGATGCGGCGGACGCGGCTGCCGCGCCCGTGGCGCCTAACAGTGCCCCGCGCCCGGTGCTGCCGCCGCTGCCGGTGAAGCATTTTGCGGCGAACGACAGCATCTTCCTAGGCGATGCCTACCTGATCAAGGGCGTGGCCGGGGCCATCCTGTGGAAGCTGCTGCGGGACCACCAGCAGCAGGGTCGCACGGAGTTCAGCAACCGCGAGCTGCGGCTCGACCCCGCGCTGCGGCTGCCCGACATCAGCGACAACCTCGAGGCGCGATTGCTGCTGCTGCAGCGGCGGCTGGCGGAGCACGCCGGGCCGCTGCGCATCGAGAAGACGGGACGCGGAAGGTTTCGCCTGGTGGTGGACCGCCCCGTGGAGTTGATGGCGTCTTGATGCCGGGGTTGCGCTGCGCGCAACCCAGCCTGCACGTTGCGACAAAACCCGAATCCGCAGGCCGGGTTCGGCGCAGCCCCCGGCGGCACGCTCACCCGGCTACCAGCCCCGGCACCGGGGCCAGGCCCAGCGCGCCCGTCAGCTTGCGCCACTCCTTCACCGTCAGGTGCGGCTGCACCAGGTCCATCACGGCCTGAAATGCCGGCGCGGGCGCCTTTGCGCGCATGTCGGCCAGCAGGTGGAAGCGGTCCTGCGGGTTCTGGAACGGGACCAGCCAGCGGGCGATGGCCATCATCTCCTGCGGCGCAATGGAGCCCACCAGCGCGTCGTGGATGGCGATGAGCTCGGCATCGGTGTAACGCGCCCAGAGCACCGCGTTGTGCGCAGTCTCTTCGACGTGCATGTGCTCGAAATTCTGCGCGATGAACAGCGACAGCTCCCGGTACAGACGGGAGGCAGCCACCGCGCGCGCTTCGGGCGCCGCACCGCGCAGCACGACCACCAGGTCCGACAGCTGGGCGATGTGCTTCACGTGCTCTTCGTGTTCATGGCCGATGGCAGCGCTGGCGCCCGGCGCACGCGCTTCGATGGCGGTGTGCAGGAACTCGTTCTCGTGCTGCACGTGGCCGGCGCAGATGGCCAGCAGCTCGAGCACGCGGCCGCTGGCCTGCGCGACGTCGTCCTCATCGGCGGGGTCCATGCGCCCGACGGCGAGCAGGGTGTCGGCCATCAGGGCGCGCAGCGCCTTGTGGATGCCGGAGTACATGTCGAAGCGCGGCGCCTCGGCGGCGGCGACGGATTCGAGTTCCTTGGAGCTGATCTTCATGGTCTTCTTTCGCTGTGGATGACGGCAGGGGCGCCGTGGAAAGAAGTCTAGGAACGCGGCCCGCGCCGCGCTCTGAAGAAACTCTTAAGCAAACCTTCAAGAAACCTTAAGCGAAGGCGCCCTCCGCCGATGCGTGAACTGCTTCACGCGGCGCGCGGGCCGCCTGCCGGACCAGGTCGGCCGCTTTCTCGCCGATCATGATGACGGGCGCATTGGTGTTGCCGCTGACGATGCTCGGCATCACGGACGCATCGACCACGCGCAGGGATGCGATGCCGTGCACGCGCAGCTGCGCATCCACCACGTCCATCGGCCCGCGGCCCATGCGGCAGGTGCCCACCGGGTGGTAGATGGTGTCCGCGTGGTTGCGGATGAACGTCTCGATCGCGGCCTCGTCCCGCGCGCCGGCGGATGCCGCCAGCTCGCGGCCGCGCAGGCCCGACAGAGCTTGCTGCTGCAGGATGTGCCGCATGGCCTGGAAGCCGCGCACCAGCCGGCGCACGTCGTCGGGGTCGGCCAGGAAGTTCGGATCGATCAGCGGCGCGGCCAGCGGATCGGCGCTGGCCAGCGTCACGGCGCCGCGGCTCTTCGGTTGCAGCAGGCACACGTGGCAGGAATAGCCGTGACCGAACACCGTCTTGCGGCCGTGGTCCACCAGCTTGCCGATCACGAAATGCAATTGCAGGTCGGGCGCCGGCTCGTCGGGCGTGCTGCGGATGAAGCCGCCGGCCTCGGCGAAGTTCGTGGTGAGCAAGCCCTTGCGATGGCGCCGCCATTCGAAGATGCCCTTGACCGCGTTGACCAGGCCGCGTGGGGACAGTCCGAACAGGTCGGTGAGGTGCGGGGCGTCCACCACTTGCACCACATCGACGTGGTCGTGCAGGTTGCGGCCGACTCCGGGCAGGTCGTGCACGACCGGAATCCCGTGGCGCTGCAGCTCCGCCGACGGCCCGATACCCGACAGCATGAGCAACTGCGGCGAGAGCAGCGCGCCCGCGCTCAGGATCACTTCGCGGCGCGCGCGCAGTTCCCGTTCGTCCCTGCCCTGGCGATACACCACTCCCACTGCCCGCTTGCCTTCCAGCAGCACGCGCGTGGCATGCGCCCCGGTCACGACGTGGAGATTGGAGCGGTGGCGGTTCGGCGCCAGGTAGGCCTTGGCGGCGCTGAAGCGCTCGCCGTCCTTGTGCGTGACCTGGTACAGGCCGACGCCTTCCTGCGTGACGCCATTGAAGTCCCGGTTTTCCGGATAGCCGGCCTGCTTGCCTGCGTCCACGAAGATGCCGCCGAAGCGATGCGGGCTGCGCAGGTCCATCACGTTCAGCGGACCACCCGTGGCGTGGAACGCATCGGCCCCGCGTTCGTTGTGCTCCGCGCGGCGGAAGTAGGGCAGCACCTCGTTCCAGCTCCAGCCGGCGTTGCCCTCGGCGGCCCAGCGGTCGTAGTCGGCGCGCTGCCCGCGCAGGTAGATCATCGCGTTGACGGAGCTCGATCCGCCCAGCACCTTGCCGCGCGGCTGGTACCCGCGGCGGCCATTCAGTCCCGCTTGCGGCACCGTCTGGAAGCCCCAGTTGGCCTGCCCGTTCTTCGCCAGCAGCGCGAGCCCCGCCGGGCAGTGGATCAGCACGCTGTCGTCCGGGGGACCCGCTTCCAGCAACGCGACCTGCACGGAAGGGTCTTCGCTCAGCCGCGCCGCGAGCACGCAGCCGGCGGAGCCCCCGCCCACGATCAGGTAGTCCACGATGGCGGGAAGGGAAGCGGTCATGCAGGGTCTCCTCTACCGTGGAGTCTAGGCACAAGTGCGGGCGGCGATCCCGAGTGGCTGCTCTAATGCGGGTCATGGAAAACGCCATGCCGCCCGCGGAGGGCACCATCACCACCGAACGGCGGGGACCGCTGCTGCTGGTCGGCATCAACCGTCCGGCCAAACGCAACGGCTTCACGCCCCGCATGTTTCGCGAACTCGGCGAAGCCTACACCCTGCTGGACGACGACGCGAGCCTGCGGGTCGGCGTGCTGTTCGCGCACGGCGATCACTTCACGGCCGGGCTGGACCTGCCGACCATTGCACCCGCGATGCAGCGGGGCGAGAAGCTCTGGCCGCAGGACGCGGTGGAACCGCTGAACCTGGGCACGCCTGGTTACCGCCGCCGCACCAAGCCGATGGTCGTGGCGGTGCAGGGCATCACCTTCACGCTGGGCATCGAGCTGATGCTCGCCGCGGACATCGTGGTGGCGGCGGACGACTGCCGCTTCTCGCAGCTGGAGGTGAAGCGCGGAATCATGGCCACCGGCGGGGCGACGCTGCGCATGGCCGAGCGCGCCGGACTGGGCAACGCGCTGCTGCACCTGTTGACCGGCGACGAGTTCGGTGCGGCGGAGGCGCTGCGACTGAACTTCGTGCAGAAGGTCGTCCCTGCCGGCGAACAGTTGAACGAAGCGATCCGCATCGCCGAGGCCATCGCCGCGCAGGCGCCGCTCGCCGTGGTGGCCACGCGCGCCAACGCGTTGAAGGCGGTGGAGCGCGGACCGCTCGAAGCGATGGCGGAGTTCGTGCCGGTGCAGCAGCGGCTGTCACGCACGGAAGACGCGGCGGAAGGTGTGCGCTCGTTCGTGGAGAAGCGGGCGGCGAAGTTCACGGGGAAATAGCCGTCATCCCCGCGGAGGCGGGGAACCAGGGCTTCCAGGATGCGGGAGCCCTGGGCTCCCGCCTTCGCGGGAATCACGTTGAGTTCAATTGCACGCAATTCAATTTCGGACTACAATTCACCCCATGCCTCCCCGCCGCCCCGCCGCCGACGAAGCCTTGCTGCTCGACAACCAGCTCTGCTTCGCCCTGTACTCGGCGTCGCTGGCCATGACCAAGCTGTACAAGCCGCTGCTCGACGAGCTCGGCCTCACCTACCCGCAGTACCTCGTCATGCTCGTGTTGTGGGAAGGCGATGGCCTGATGGTCTCCGAGCTGGGCCAGCGCCTGTTCCTCGACTCCGGCACCCTGACCCCCTTGCTCAAGCGGCTGGAAGCCGCGGGCCTGGTCAGCCGCATGCGCGACGTCGCCGACGAGCGCCGCGTGCATGTGCACCTCACGCCCGCCGGCCGCAAGCTGAAGCTGCGTGCCGCGAAGGTGCCTGCGTGCGTGCTGGCAGCCAGCCAGTGCTCCATCCCTGAACTGCTGCAACTCACCGCGCAGGTGCGCGAGCTGCGCGAGCGGCTCGCCGCCTGATCTCCTCCCCCACCGCTTCGCCAGAAGCATCCACCAGGAAAGAACCATGACCACCTCCCTCGACAAAGTGCTGTACACGGCCAAGACCCATGCCACCGGCGGACGCGACGGCCAGGGCCGCTCGGACGATGGCCGCATCGAAGTGAAGCTCTCGCCCCCGGGCCAGGGCACCGGCACGAATCCCGAGCAGCTGTTCGGCGTGGGCTACTCCGCCTGCTTCCTGGGTGCGATGAAGGCCGTGGCGCCCAAGCTCAAGGCGACCGTCCCGGCCGACACCTCGATCGCCGCCGAAGTCGACCTGGGACCCACCTCGCTCGGCTATGGCATTGCCGTGCGCCTGAACGTCACGCTGCCGGGCATGGAACGCGCCGCCGCCGAACAGCTGGTTGCCGAAGCGCACAAGGTCTGCCCCTACTCCAACGCCACGCGCAACAACATCGACGTGCAGATCAAGGTCGTCTGATCGGACGCGGCGACAATGCCGCATGACCGATGCCCGCCACCCCTATGAAACCCTCACGCCGGACGTCGTGCTCGACGCGCTGGCGTCGGTGGGCCTCCACGGTGACGGGCGGCTGCTCGGCCTGAGCTCGTACGAAAACCGCGTCTACCAGGTCCACCTGGAAGACGCCTTCGACGGCTCCGCCATCGTCGTGGCCAAGTTCTATCGCCCCGCACGTTGGAGCGAGCGGCAAATCCTGGAAGAGCATGCGTTCGCTGCGGAGCTGCTGCAGGCAGAGGTGCCGGCCGTGGCGCCGCTTGCGCCGCAAGGCGCCACGCTCCACCAGCACGCGGGCTTCCTCTTCAGCGTGTCGCCGCGCCGCGGTGGCCGCAGCCCCGAACTCGACGACGCCGAAGTGCTGGAGTGGATCGGCCGCTACCTCGCGCGCTTGCACGGCGTCGGGGCGCGTAAGCCGTTCGAAAGCCGGCCTGCCCTCGATGTCGCCACGTTCGGTGAAGAGCCGCGCGACTGGCTGGCTCGGAACGACGCGATTCCCCTCGACGTGCAGGGCGACTGGCAGCGCGCGTGCGAACTCGCCCTGGTGCAGATCCGCTCGGCGTTCGCCTCGGCGCAGGAAGCCGGCGTGCGCATGCTTCGGCTGCATGGCGACTGCCATCCCGGCAACATCCTCTGGACCCCCGACGCCGGACCGCACTTCGTGGACCTGGACGACGCGCGCACCGGCCCCGCGGTGCAGGACTTGTGGATGCTGGTTTCGGGGGAACGTTCGCAGCGCCAGCGGCAACTCGGCGCACTGGTCGACGGCTACGAGCAGATGCGCGAATTCGACCGCGCGGAGCTGGCCTTGATCGAGCCGCTGCGCACCTTGCGCCTCATCCACTACAGCGCCTGGCTGGCGCGCCGCTGGGACGACCCGGCCTTCCCGCGGGCCTTCCCCTGGTTCGGCAGCTCCGACTACTGGAAGGGCCAGGTCGTGATGCTGGAGGAGCAGATGGAGGCGATGGAAGAGCCTCCGGTCGTGGTCTGACGCGCGAAACCGGTTCGGCTGCGCGCTCACCCCCGGCTAGCGGAAAGCGTTCTCGATCGTGCCGATGCCGGCGATCTCGATGCGCACCACGTCACCGCGCACCAGGTATTTCGGCGGCTTGTAGCCGATGCCCACGCCGGCGGGCGTGCCGGTGGCGATCAGGTCGCCGGGATACAGCGTGATCCCGGCGGAGATGCATTCGATCAGCGTCGGGATGTCGAAGATGAAGTCCTTGGTGTTGGCATCCTGGCGCAGCTCGCCGTTGACCCAGCACTTCACGTCCGTGTTCTGTCCATCGACCTCGTCGGCCGTCACCAGCCACGGACCCATCGGGCAGAACGTGTCGAACGACTTGCCCAGCAGCCACTGCGAGTGCTTGCCCTGCCAGTCGCGCGCCGTCACGTCGTTGATGATCGTGTAGCCCCACACGTGCTTCATCGCATCCGCGGCCTTGATGCCCTTGCCACCCTTGCCGATGACGACCGTCAGCTCCGCCTCGTAGTCGATGGCGGTGGAAACTTCGGCGGGGAACAGGACCGGGTCCGTCGGCCCGGTCACCGACTCCGGCACCTTGGAGAAGATGATCGGCGCCGACGGAATGTCGCCGCCGGACTTGGCGCTGGAGTCGAAGCCGCTGCCGGCGAATTCCTTCGCGTGCGCGTGGTAGTTCTTGCCCACGCAGAAGACGTTGCGGCGCGGACGCGGGACCGGTGCGGTGAGCTTCACCTGGTCCAGCGCGATCGGCTTGCCGACGGCCGGCAGCGACCGGCCCGCGGCTTGCGCTTCGACGATCGGCAGCGCTCCGAGCGCCAGCTCGGCCGCCGACAGCTGGAACGGCTCGACGTTGCGGCCGTCGGCGCAAACGCGGCCGACGCCGGGCTGGCCGTTGTGGATGTACGCAGCTACTCTCATGGGGAAAACTCTCTTTCGCACCGACCTTGGCGCTCTATAGCATGCTAACAAAACGAATCCAAGGAGTTTCCCCCATGATGCGCCGCTTCCTCATCGCCGCCGGCCTGTGCGCCGCGGCCGGCCTTGCCGCCGCGCAAGGCGCCTATCCCACCAAGCCGATCACCATGATCGTGCCCTTCCCGCCCGGCGGCCTGGCCGACGTGGTGGGCCGCCCCGTGGCCGAGTCCCTGAGCAAGGACCTCGGGCAGCCGGTCGTGATCGAGAACAAGGGCGGCGCGGGCGGTGGCATCGGCATGGCCCAGGCTGCCAAGGCGCAGCCGGACGGCTACACCATCCTGATGGCGCTGTCCTCGTACAGCGTGCTGCCGGAGGCGGACACGCTGTTGGGCCGGCCGCAGATGTACGCGTACAACTCACTGCGACCCATCGCGCGCTTCACCGCCGACCCCACCGTGCTGGCCGTGCGCGCCGATGCGCCGTGGAAAACGGTCAAGGACTTCGTCGAAGATGCCAAGAAGCGCCCCGGCGCGATCAACTTCGGCTCCTCCGGGAACTACGGCACCATGCACGTACCGATGGAGATCCTCAAGCAGGTGACTGGCACGCGCATGACGCACATCCCGTACACCGGCGCCGGTCCCGCGGTGATCGCGCTGCTGGGCGGGCAAGTCGACGCACTCTCCACCGGCCCGGCCACGGTGCTGCAGCACGTCAAGGCGGGGAAGATCCGCGTACTGGGGCACTGGGGCAACGGCAAGCTCGAATCCATGCCCGATGTGCCATCGCTCAAGCAGGCCGGCTACGACGCCGAGTACGCGCAGTGGTCCGGCCTGTTCGTGCCGGCCGGAACGCCGGAGCCCGTGGTGCAACGCCTGCGCGCCGCCGCCCGCCATGCCGCCAACGACCCCAAGGTGAAGGAAGTGATCCTCGGCGCCGGCAGCCCCGTGCTCTACCAGGACACGCCGGACTTCGAGAAGTACGTGGCGGGCGACGTGCAGCGCATGTCGGACGTGGTCAAGAAGATCGGCAAAGTCCAATAACCTGGAGCCCGACATGAAGCGTCAGCAGATCCTGCGTTGGTTTGCCGCCGGCGCCTGTGCGGCCGGCCTGTTGCAGGCCCTCCCGGCCGCCGCGCAAGCGTGGCCGAGCCGGCCGATCCGCATCGTCGTGCCGTTCGCGGCTGGCGGGTCCGCCGACGTGTACGCGCGCTTCCTGGCGCAGCGCCTGCCCGACCAGCTCGGGCAACCCGTGGTGGTGGAGAACCGGCCGGGTGCCGGTGCCGTGATCGGAACAGAGTTCGTCGCCAAGGCCGCGGCCGACGGCTACACGCTGCTGCTGATGTCGAACACGCACACGGTGAACGAAACGCTGGTGCCGAACAAGCCCTATCACCTGACGCGCGACTTCGTGGCCGTGGCGCCGATCAACTACGCGGACCTGATCTTCGTCGCGCATCCCACGGTGGCGGCGAGCAACGTGCGCGAGCTCATCAAGCTGGGCAAGGAACGGCCCGGCAAGTTGAACTACGCGTCGTCCGGCACGGGCACGCCGTACCACATGGCCGGCGAACTGTTCAAGGCGATGTCGGGCGTGTACCTCGTGCACATTCCGTACAAGGGCAGCTCGGGCGCCCGCACCGACGTCATCGGCGGACAGGTCGACCTGATGTTCGACGCCGTCACGACGATGGTCGAACAGGTGAAGGCCGGCAAGGTGAAGGCGATCGCCACCACCGGCAAGCAGCGCTCCGTCGTGCTGCCCGACGTGCCGACCGTGCACGAGTCCACGCGGCTGAATGAAGCGATCACGAAGATCACGAGCCAGCAGGAAGTGCAGCAGGGCTGGGCGCGGCAGGGCGCGACGGCGATGGTGATGAACCCCACGGCCTTCGAGAAGTACCTGCAGGACGACATCGCCAAGTGGGAGAAGCTGATCAAGTCCGCCAACATCAAGCCCGAGTGATGGCAAAAACGCTGGACATCCTGAGCGGGGGCGCGGCACAGGGCCTCGTGGGCCGGGTGCAGGCCGATTTCGAACGGACGCACGATTGCCGCATCGCGGGAACCTTCGGCGCGGTCGGGCTCATGAAAGAGAAGCTGGTCGCGGGCGACCCGTGCGACGTGCTGGTCCTGAGCGATGCGTTGATCAAGGGACTGGTGGCCGAAGGCCGGGCGGATGCGTCGAGCGTGCGGCCGATCGGCGGCGTGAAGACCGGCATCGCGCTCAAGCAGGGCCGCCAAGCCGTCCCCGTGCGCAACGTCGATGAACTACGCGCGTTGCTCGAATCCGCCCCCGCCATCTACTTCCCCGATCCGGTCAAGGCCACGGCGGGCATCCACTTCCTGAAAGTCCTGCAGGCCCTCGGCCTCGCGGGCGACCCGAGCCGCCTGCGCACCTTTCCGAACGGCGCGACCGCGATGGCGGCGCTCGCCCAGGCCCCCGAAGCCGACGCGGTGGGCTGCACGCAGGTCACAGAGATCCTGATCACCGAAGGCGTGCAGCTCACGGGCCTGCTGCCCGCGCCGCACGAACTCACCACGATCTACACCGCGGCGGTGGCAAGCGACGCGCGCGAGCCGGAACTCGCGCGCGCCTTGATCGCGGAGCTCTCCTCACCCGAGGCGCTGCAGGTGCGCCGCGCGTGCGGCTTCGAGTGACTACGCCAGCAGCGCGTTGACCCGTTTCACGTAGGCCGCCGGGTCTTCCGGCATCCCGCCTTCGGCCAGCAGCGCCTGGTCGAACAGGATGTGCGCCAGGTCGTGGAAATTGGGCGACGCGTCGAGTTTCTGCACCAATGGGTGGCTGGCGTTCACTTCGAGTACCGGCTTCACTTCTGGCGCCTTCTGCCCCGCCTGCTTGAGGAGGCGGGCCAGCTGCAGGCTGACGCCGCCTTCGGTGACCACCAGGCAAGCCGGTGAATCGACCAGGCGCGTGGTGACGCGAACATCCTCCGCCTTGTCCTTCAACGCTTCCTTCAGCCGCGCGAGCACCGGCTTGAAGGCTTCCGCGGCTTCCTCGGCCGCCTTCTTCTCGGACTCGTCCTGCAGCTTGCCCAGGTCCACCTGGCCCTTGGCCACCGACTGCAGCGGCGTGCCCTCGAACTCCTGCAGGTAGTTCAGGGCCCACTCGTCGACCCGGTCCGTCATGAACAGCACCTCGAGCCCCTTCTTGCGGAAGATCTCGAGCTGCGGGCTGTTCGCCGCGGCGGCCCGCGTGTCGCCCGTGATGTAGTAGATGGCCTCCTGGCCTTCCTTCATCCGCGCCTTGTAGTCCGCCAGCGAGACCGTCACGGCGTCGCTGGAGGTCGAGGCGAACCGCAACAGCTTGGCGATGCGCTCGCGGTTGGTGAAGTCTTCTCCCAGGCCTTCCTTCAGGACCGCGCCGAACTCGCCATAGAAGCCGGCGAACTTCGCCTTGTCTTCCTCGCTCGCGCCTTCTTCCTTCTCCGCCTTGGCCAGGTCTTCCAGCATGGACAGCACGCGACGCGTGTTGCCTTCGCGGATCGCCTTCACGTCGCGGCTTTCCTGCAGCAGTTCGCGGCTGACGTTCAGCGGCAGGTCCGCGGAGTCGACCACGCCTTTCACGAAGCGCAGGTACGAGGGCAGCAGCG
>JAJNBO010000468.1 GCA_021156245.1 Ramlibacter sp.
CGGCAGCGAGCTGCGTGCGATCGGGCTGGCGCTGTCGCCGGACGAGGTGCGCAGCGTGGTGACCCGGCTGAAGACGGTGGGCTACACCGCCGCCGCGCGAGGCGACGTGCTGGTGGTGACGCCGGAGGATGCACGATGAACGCACAGGACCTGCGTGCCCGCTGGGCCGGCCTGGCCCCGCGTGAACAGGCGATGGTCGCCGCCGCCGCAGCGCTGGTCGCGATCGCCATCCTCTGGTGGGTCGCGATCGGCCCCGCCCTGGCGACGCTGCGCACGGCCGAAAGCCAGCACCGCGTGCTGGACGCGCAGCTGCAGCAGATGCGCCGGCTGCAGGCGCAGGCCCGGGCCATGCAGGCGCAGCCCAAGCTCGGCCAGGACGAAGCGATGCGCCAGCTGGAAGCCGCGATCCGCCAGCAACTGGGCGTCAGCGCCCGCTACTCCATCGCCGGCGACCGCGTCACCCTCACGCTCACCAACACGCCGGCGCAGGCGCTGGCCCAATGGTTGTCGCAGGTGCGCACGAACGCGCGGGCGATTCCCGGCGAGGCCAAGCTGGCGCGCAATCCCGCCGGCGGCTGGGACGGCAGCCTGGTGCTCACGCTGCCTCCCCGGTAGGCCGCGCTCCGTGGCCCGCACGTTCCGCACGCCGCGCACCGTTCGCGAAGCCCCCTGGTCATGGGCCGTGGCGGGCGGCGCACTCGGCCTCGTCACCGCCGTGATCTTCTTTGCACCCGCCCGCTGGCTGGCTACCGGCGTCGAGGGCGCGACCGGTGGCCACGTGCTGCTGGCCGACGCGCGCGGCTCGGTATGGCGCGGCTCGGCGCAGCTGGTGGTGACCGGTGGGGCAGGCAGCACCGACCGCGCCGCCTTGCCCGGCCGCCTGACCTGGAGCCTGCAGCCGCGCTGGGACGGGGTGCTGGCGCGCGTGCGGCCGGAATGCTGCAGCGAACAGCCGATCGAGGTGCGGGCACAGTGGCGGGTGGGCGGAATGCGCACGACCGTCGGCAACGGCGTTTCGCAGTGGCCTGCCTACGTGACCGCCGGGCTGGGGACGCCCTGGAACACTTTACAACTCGACGGTGACTTGCAGCTGAGAACGCAGGGCCTTTCAGTAGAATGGATCGCAGGCCGCCTGGCCATTGCCGGGCGGGCCGAGTTGATGGCGTTGCGCGTGGCGTCGCGCCTGTCTACCCTGAGGCCCATGGGCAGCTACCGCATCACATTGCAAGGGGGGAGCCCGGCGACGCTGGCGCTCGATACCCTCGACGGCAGCCTGCAGCTGTCCGGCACCGGGCAGTGGGTGGGGTCCCGCCTGCGTTTCAGCGGCGAAGCCAGCGCCACCCCGGACCGTGAAGCGGCCCTGGCCAACCTCCTGAACATCATCGGCCGCCGCAGCGGCGCCCGGTCCATCATCTCCATTGGCTGACCCATGAATTTCCGCCTTGCCGCCGCCTCGATCGCCACCGCCCTGCTGCTGGGCGGCGCACCCGGCGTGCTGCACGCGCAGCGGTCCAACGAGCCGATCACGCTGAACTTCGTCAACGCCGAGATCGAGGCGGTCGCCCGCACGATGGCCGCCATCACCGGCCGCAACATCGTGGTCGACCCGCGGGTGAAGGGCACGATGACGCTCGCCACGGACCGGCCCGTGTCGCCGGCCGCGGCCTTCAACCAGTTCGCCGCGACGCTGCGCCTCTCGGGCTTCACCATCGTCGAATCCGGCGGGCTGTGGAAGGTGGTGCCGGAAGCCGAGGCCAAGCTGCAGGGCGGCTCGGTGACGGTGGACGGCCGGGTCAGCGGAAGCCAGATCGTCACGCAGATCTTCCGGCTGAATTTCGAGACGGCGGCCAACCTGGTGCCGATCCTGCGGCCGCTGATCAGCCCGAACAACACGATCAACGTGAATCCCGGCAACAACTCGCTGGTGATCACCGACTACGCCGACAACCTGCAGCGCATCGGCCGCATCATCTCGGCGCTGGACGTCTCCAACGCCACGGACGTGGAGGTGATCAACCTGCGCAACGCGCTGGCGACCGACCTCGCGCCCATCGTGCAGCGCCTCGTGGAATCCACGGGCGGGGCCACGGGGGCGCCCGGCGGCGCGCCTCAAGGCCAGCAGGCGGACACGGCGTTCCGCACCACGGTCATCGCGGAGCCGCGCAGCAACTCGCTGATCGTGCGCGCCGCCAACCCGGCCCGGCTGAACCTGGTGCGTTCTCTCGTGGCCCGGCTCGACCAGCCTGCCGCGTCGACCCCCAGCGGCAACATCTACGTCGTCTACCTGCGCAACGCGGATGCCACCAAGCTGGCGGCGGTGCTGCGCGCCGCGCTGGCGAGCATGACCACCACTTCCACGGGCGGCGGCATCAGCAGCATCCCCACCACGGCCGGCCTTGCGAGCGCTCCGGCGCCTTCGACCGTCAGCGGCCTGAGCGGCGCGGGCGCCGGCACCGGCACCAGCGCATCCACCTCGCCGATCACCCCATCCGCGCAGCCCTCGACCGGCGGCCAGATCCAGGCGGATCCGTCGACCAACTCGCTGATCATCACGGCGCCCGAACCGCAGTACCGGCAACTGCGCGCCGTCATCGACCAGCTCGATGGCCGCCGCGCCCAGGTGATGGTCGAAAGCCTGATCGTGGAAGTGAACGCCGACAAGGCCGCGGAATTCGGCATCCAGTGGCAGAACCTGCTGGGCAGCACCAGCAGCAGCGTCGTCGGCGTCCTCGGCACCAACTTCAGCGCCGGCAGCGGCAGCGGCGCCAACATCATCAGCCTGGCGCTCCAGGCAGCCGCCGGCGCTCCTGCCGCCGGAGCCGCGAACAGCGTCGCGCTGCCCGCCACGGGCTTCAACTTCGGCGTTGCACGCAACATCAACGGCACCCCGGTGCTGGCCTTCCTCGCCCGCTTCCTCGAGAGCAATGCCGAGGCGAACGTGCTGTCCACGCCCAACCT
>JAJNBO010000469.1 GCA_021156245.1 Ramlibacter sp.
CCGATCACGCGCATCACCACTTCCTTGTAGCCGCCGACCTCGCCCTCGCTTTCGCTGACGATTTCGGTGCGCCAGCCCTGGCGCTCGGCGTAGCGCGTGTACATGCGCAGCAGGTCGCCGGCGAACAGCGCCGATTCATCGCCGCCGGTGCCCGCGCGGATTTCGAGGAAGGTGTTGCGGACGTCGTCCGGGTCCTTGGGCAGCAGCAGCGCCTGCAGCTCGGCCTCGAGCGCCGGCAGTTCCGCTTCCGCGGATGCGATCTCCTCGCGCGCCATCTCGCCCATGTCCGGGT
Source organism: Ramlibacter sp. (assembly GCA_021156245.1). Taxonomy (GTDB): domain Bacteria; phylum Pseudomonadota; class Gammaproteobacteria; order Burkholderiales; family Burkholderiaceae_C; genus Ramlibacter. The sequence goes on from JAJNBO010000469.1 coordinate 293, forward strand.
CCTCCAGCATCTCGCGAGCCTGCGCGAGGTCCCGCTCGCGCTGCAGGAAGCGCTGGAACACGCCGTTCACCTGCGTCACCTCCGCATGCTCGCGCGTGATCTCGCGGTAACGCTCCATGTCGTCCACCACGTCGGGCTGCGACAGGAAGAAGTCGAGCTCCTGCAGGCGGACCGGGAAGCGTTCTAGTTGTAGTCTTAGGAAGGGTTTCACTGGCGGAGGAGGAGAACGCAGAAGACGCGGAAGGAAGACAAGAGACGCAAAAAAATCTCGATGTCCTTTTGCGTCTTGTGCGTGCTTTTGCGTCTTCTGCGTTGAAGACCACAGCACGCAGTCCGGTGGCCGCAGCTAACGCTCTTTGCGCAGGAAGAAATGCTCGATCGCCGCGGTCGCGCGCTGGCGCGACTCGGGGTCGCCGGTGCGCAGTTCGGCCAGGGCGCCGTGCAGCATCTTCTGGGTGAGGCCGCGGGACAGGGCATCGAGCACCGCGTCGACGTCCTCACCTTTGGCCAGCAGCTTGCGGGCGCGTGCAAGCTCCACCGCGCGCCACTCATCCGCCTGGGTATTGAGCTGCTGGATCAGCGGCACGGTGTGGCGCTGGTCCAGCCAGTGCACGAAGCTCTGCACCCCGGCGTCGATGATCGCCTCGGCCTGCGCCACGGCCGCCTGCCGGTTGGCCTGGCCGCTCTGCACCACGTGCGCCAGGTCGTCCACCGTGTACAGGTAGACGTCCTCCAGTTCCTTGACCTCGGGCTCGATGTCGCGCGGCACCGCGAGGTCGACCATGAACATCGGGCGATGCTTGCGCGCCTTTAGCGCCCGCTCCACGGCACCGAGCCCGATGATGGGCAACTGGCTGGCGGTGGAGCTGACCACGATGTCGAACTCCTGCAGCCGCGTCGGCAGGTCGGCCAGGCGCATCACCTCGGCGCCGAAGCGGCCGGCCAGCTTTTCCCCGCGTTCCAGAGTGCGGTTGGCGATGGCGATGCCCTTGGGGCTCCTGGCCGCGAAGTGCGTCGCGGCCAGCTCGATCATCTCGCCGGCGCCGACGAACAGCACCTTCACGCGCGAGAGATCCTCGAACAGTTGGCCGGCCAGACGCACCGCGGCGGCCGACATGCTGATCGAATGCGCGCCGATCTCGGTGGACGTGCGGACTTCCTTGGCGACCGCGAAGGAGCGCTGGAACAGCTGGTTCAGGGTGGAGCCCAAGGCGCCCGCTTCCTCGGCCACCCGCACGGCGTCCTTCAGCTGCCCCAGGATCTGGGCCTCGCCCAGCACCATGGAGTCGAGCCCGCTGGCCACGCGGAATGCATGGCGCGCCACGCCGGCATCCTGCAAGGCGTAGGAGTGGTTGCGCAGCAGGGCGGGATTGACCTTGCCGGACTGCGCCAGCCACTCCACCGTGGTGTCGATCTCGTTCTGGGCGCCCGCGCAATAGATCTCGGTGCGGTTGCACGTCGAGAGGATGGCGGCCTCCGGCTGGCGGCCCAGGCGGTTGCCGACGTCGGTGCGCAGGGAGTGCAGCGTGGGGGTGATCTGGTCGAGGGCGAACGCGAACTTGCCCCGCAAATCCAGCGGTGCCGTCGTGTGGTTGATGCCCAATGCCCAGACTGCCATGGACCGAATTATAAAATTCGATCCAGATCAAGCACTTAAGACTTGCACAATCCCACTTGCGCTGGATCAAACGCCCCTTGAGCCCCCTCGATTTCCTGCTTCACCTGCTCAGCTTCGCCGCCCCGGCCCTGGTCGTTGCCTTCCTCGTCGCCCTGGGGGCCCGCCTGGTCCTGCGGGGGGGCCAGCGCCCCGGGTGGTGGGCGTCGCTGCTGGCCAATTCCCTCACCGGACTCGTGGTGCTGGGCGCGGGGCTCTGGTGGTTCGGCCGGGACGGGAAAATGGCGACTTATGCCGCCCTCGTCGTGGCGGTTGCAACGGCGCAGTGGCTGGTCGCCCGCGCCTGGCGGTCCTGACCCCTCCCCATGCTTTTCCTGCTTTCCCCCGCCAAGACCCTCGACTACGCGTCGCCCATCCCGCCGGTCCCCCACACGCTGCCAGCATTCCTGGAGGATTCCGCGCGCCTGATCGAGGTGCTGCGGCGCAAGTCCCCCCGCCAGCTGGCGACGTTGATGGACATCTCCGACCCGCTGGCGGCGCTGAACGCCGCACGGTACGAAGCGTGGTCGCCCAAGTTCACGGAGCGCAACGCGCGGCAGGCGGTGCTGGCCTTCGACGGCGACGTGTACGACGGGCTCCAGGCGCGCCGGCTCGCGCCCGCCGACCTTGACTGGGCGCAGCAGCACCTGCGCATCCTCAGCGGACTGTATGGCGTGCTGCGGCCGCTGGACTGGATGCAGCCCTACCGGCTGGAGATGGGCACGGCCCTGAAGGTCGGCGGCAAGCCCAACCTGTACCGCTACTGGGGCAGCCGCATCGCCGAGGACCTGAACGCCGCCCTGGCCGCCGACAAGACGCCGGTGGTCGTGAACCTCGCTTCGCAGGAATACTTCAAGGCGGTCGACCTCGGGGCGCTCAAGGCCCGGGTGATCGACTGCGTCTTCGAGGACTGGAAGCCCGGGGGCTGGAAGATCGTGAGTTTTTCCGCCAAGAAGGCGCGCGGGCTGATGGCGCGGTATGCCATCATGAAGCGGGTGGAAA
>JAJNBO010000470.1 GCA_021156245.1 Ramlibacter sp.
TGCGCTGCTCGGCATCTTCGACGCGATCGCTCCGGCGGCCAGCGCCGCCCTGGGCGAGCTGGCGAACGGGAACATCGAGAAGTTCCACGCCATCCTCGGGCCCACCGTGCCGTTGTCGCGCCACATCTTTGCCGCGCCCACGCGCTTCTACAAGACCGGCGTCGTCTTCATGGCCTGGCTCAATGGCCACCAGGAGCACTTCACCATGGTCGGCGGCCAGCAGAGCACGCGCAGCCTGCCGCACCTGGCGGAGCTGTTCCGCCTGGCGGACGCCGCCAACCTGCTGGAGCGGCCGGAGCTGGCGGTGCGGCGCATGCAGACGCTGCTGGCGCTGCACGGGGTCGCGTGAGATGAGGGATTTCTCCGGGGACCACCGCTGGCTCTCCATCAACACCGCGACGATCCGCAAGAGCGGCGGCAAGGACCTGCCGCTCACTGAAATCATCGAGGCCTGCGTGCAGCGGGGGATCCGTGCGATCTCCCCGTGGCGGGACCAGGTGGCGGCCGCCGGCCTGGCGGAGGTGTCGCGGCTGGTGCGAACGCACGGCCTGGAGCTCTCCGGCTATTGCCGCGGCGGCATGTTCAACGCCAAGTGCCTGGTGCTGGTCGTAGGCGGCCTCCCCGGCGCGCTGCAAGGCAAGCCCGAGCACAAGGACATCGCGCTCTCCCGCACCCAGGTGCGGGACGGTATCGCGGAACTGCTGGACTACGCCCGGCAGGTGCGCATGCCGCTCGCCATCGAGCCGCTGCATCCCATGTATGCCGCCGACCGCGCCTGCATCAACACCATGGAGCACGCGCTCGACGTGTGCGACGAACTCGACCCCCAGCGCACGGGCGCCATCGGCGTCGCCGTGGACGTCTACCACGTGTGGTGGGACCCGAAGCTGCGGCAGCAGATCGAGCGCGCCGGCAAGGACCGCCTGCTGGCCTTCCACGCCTGCGACTGGCTGACGCCGACCACCGACCTGCTGAACGATCGCGGGATGATGGGCGACGGCGTGATCGATATCCCCCGCATCCGCGGCTGGGTCGAGGCGCAGGGTTTCGCCGGCTACAGCGAGGTGGAGATCTTCTCCACCGGCAACTGGTGGCTGCGGCCGCACGACGAGGTGCTGGACACCGTCATCGCGCGGCATATGACAGCCGTGTAAGGGTCACCCCCGCGAAGGCGGGGGTCCAGGGCTTTCATGCACCCGAATCCGGACTGGATTCCCGCCTTCGCGGGAATGACGATCCGCCTTACTGCACCGGCTGCAGCGGACGGGCGCCGGCCGCCGCGCCGGTGGCCGGACGCTGGCCGATGGCGCCGGTGACCGCCTCGATCTCGCCGGACAACTGGCCGCCCTCCTCGATCACCACCTTGCCGTAGCGCACCTTGCCCGTGACCTTGCCGGTGGCGTAGATCACCAGTTTCTGGCGCACGGTGAGGTTGCCGTCGAACAGGCCGCGGATTTCCGCCACGTCGATCTCCGCGGATCCCTTGAAGGAGCCGCGCTCGGAGATCTGGATCACCCGCGAATCCATCGTCGCCTCCACGGAACCCTCCACGACCAGCGTGTCGCAGTCGGTGATCTCGACGCCCTTGAGCTTGATGTTCGGGCCGACGGTCAGCTTGCTTTCGCCTTCCTTCCCGCCCGCCGACGCGGTGGGCGCGGTGGTGGCGGCGGCGGTGGCGGCCTGGGCCTGCGCATTCGCCTGCGCGGCGGCGTTCGGGCTCACGGCGCCACGGCCGTAGGTGTCTTCGCGCTTCGCGTTGTTGTTGTTGAAGAAGGGGGATTGCAATGCCATGGAGCGAGTCCTCTGAGTGGGGGAGTGAAGAGCTGCCGATGCTACGCAGCGCTTCCATTACAAGTTCATCCGATCGCGCAAGAAGGGTAACGAATGGCGTTGCTGGCAGCCGACGCGCCGGTGCACTATCGGCGCCGCGCGTGCACTCCGTCCTTGCATGCGGCGGACGGACCCTGCACGATGAACGCAGGACGGAGGGACCACGATGAAGCACCTGCTGCGATCTCTGTGCGCCTTGGGCGCGATGCTGGCGGCCACCACCGGTGCACCAGCGGCCGATACGGCGCCCGAGCGCTTCGAGATCAGCGCAGCCAACCTGCTCGTGGTGCTGCGCGAATCCCCCGGCGCGAACAAGCAGGACGAAGCGCTCGCGCCCTTCGGCAAGATCAAGGCAAAGCTTTCGGACGGGCGCGAGATCGAGTTCGAAGCGAGCTGGTTCCAGTATCTCGGCGACATGCACCTGCGCCTGGTGTTCGACGGCGAACGCCGCGTCCAGAGCGCGTCGCCGGAAGACCTGGAAAAGCTGCGTCTATCGCCGGAACAGGCGCTGTCCCGTGCGGTGGACAACCTGCGGCGGCGTTATGGCCGGCCGGTCGCCGAGCCCTGGTCCGGCGGCTTGATGCAGGTACACGGCAACTCGCCGGACCTGGACAGCAGCTACTTCCTCGATCGCGATTTCTGGCAGGACCAGTTGCGGACCTCGCCGGCGGGGATCATCGCCGCGGTGCCGGACCGTGGCGGCCTGGTGTTCGCCAAGGCGGACGACACGGCGGCCGTCGCCACGCTGCGCTTCAGCGCGGCGGCCCTCTTCGCCAGCAGCGACCGCACCCGCATCTCCTCCGGCCTCTACCTGTTCAAGGACGGCCGCTGGAGCGTCTTCCAGTCGCCGCAGGCCGTCGCGGACTAGGACGCGCGCAGGCGTCCCGCGACCCGGAAGCCGCCGCCCGCCTGCGGCGTCAGCACCACCATCTCCGCGGTCGCCGGCGAAACACCGGTCAGCGCCAGCGTGGTGGACCCATGCGTCACCAGGAACAGGTTGCCGCCTTGCGGGGGCAGCACCAGCTTGCGCAGGTCCGCCACCTGCTGCGCCTCCCGCTCGTGGCGGCCGAACAGGTTGCCCAGCGCCGCGTTCGCCTGTGCGGCGCGGCCGAACACGAGTTGCGCCGTCTCCAGGCAGCGGCACCAGGGACTGGACAGCACGCCGGAGACGGGGACACGGCGGGCCCGCAGCACATCCGCAAGCCGTCTCGCCTCGGCGCGGCCCTCCTCGCTCAGGTTGCGCTGGGTGCGGCACTCGCCGAGCTGGAAGCCGGCCGGGTCGCCGACGCCAGGGTCCGTGAGGGCGTGCCGGACCAGCACGACCTGGCCGCCCTTCTGCAGCAGCGCCCAAACGGCGTCATCCGCTTGCGCAAGGGGAACCGCGGCCGCCAGCGCGGCCAGCAGCAGCCAGCGCACCATCCTTGCTCTCGTCATGCGCACCTCCAGGTAGCCGCATCCTAAGGCCTGGCCCGCATGCTAGGCTGGCGCCATGAAGCGCCGCACCCTGCTGCAGTGGTCTTCCCTCGCG
>JAJNBO010000471.1 GCA_021156245.1 Ramlibacter sp.
GCGATCACCGCCGCGAACAGGAAGATCGCGGTCGAATAGATCTTGGTGGCGGCCATCACGCCGATGTTCTCGGCGTAGGTCGTCACGCCGGTGCCGCCGCCCATGCCGCTGACCACCGTGGCGACGCCGTCACCCATGAAGGCGCGCCCCATGTACTGGTCGAGATTGCGGCCCGTCATGGCCGTCACCGCCTTGATGTGGCCCAGGTTCTCGGCCACCAGGATGATGGCGACGGGCGCGATCAGCAGCATCGCGGGGCCGCTGAACACGGGGGCGGCGAACGCAGGCGCGCCGACCCAGGCGGCATTGGCGATGCCGGAGAAGTCCATCGGCTTGCCGAGTCCCATGCCGTTGGTGAGCACGGCGTAGATGACGCTGGCGATGACCAGGCCGACCAGGATCAGCAGGCGCTGCACCATTCCGCGGGTGAGCACCGCCACCAGGCCGACGCACACGAAGGTGACCGCCTGCATCCAGCTGTCGAAGTTGCTGGCGGCCATGTTCTTGATCGGGATGCCGGCGAGGTTGAGGCCGATGACCGCCACCACTGCGCCGGTCACCACCGGTGGCATGAAGCGCTCGATCCAGCCGGTGCCCACCGCATGGACGATGGCGCCGATGATCGCGTAGACGACGCCGCAGGCAATGATGCCGCCGAGCGCCACGCCGATGTTGGCGTTGGGGCCCTTGCCCGCGTACGCGGTGGCGGCGATGACGACGCCGATGAAGGCGAAGCTGGAGCCCAGGTAGCTGGGGACCTTGCCGCCGGTGATGACGAAGAACAGCAGCGTGCCGACCCCGCTCATGAGGATGGCGATGTTGGGATCGAATCCCATGAGGATCGGCGCCAGCACCGTGGCGCCGAACATCGCGATGACGTGCTGCACGCCCATGGCCGCGGTCTGCGGCCAGGGCAGGCGCTCGTCGGGCGCGATGACGCCGCCTTCCTGCAGCACCGATGCCGGCCTTTCCGTCCAGTCGAACATGCCCATTTCCGCTCTCCTTCTCCGTTGGGGTGAGCGATGCTAGGTGCAATGTCCATGCCGCGCAAGGCGGCGGCGTCACGTGGCGAACAGCACCACCTTCCCGATCACTTCGGCCTCCTTCAGGATGCGGCGGTGTCCCAGGCCTTCCGTTGCAAGCAGCTGCGCGCCCTGGATCGCATGCGCGAAAGCCTGGCCGTCGGCGAAGCCGTTGATGCGGTCGCCGCGGTCATGCACCACCAGTGTCGGCACGCGGATGCGCGGCGCCACCGAGCGCGGCTCGAACTGCTGCATCAGCACGCCTTCGCGCTCCTCCAGCCGGCGCTGCATGGCGGCGCGGGTGGACTCGCTCAGGCCGAACACCTGCGCGAAGTAGCGCGTGTAGTTGCGCGGCGACGCCGGCGGCGCCAGCAGCACCAGCTTGCCGATGCCCAGGCCGCGGCTGGCGGCATACGCCGCCGCGTTCGCGCCCAGCGAGTGCGCCGCGAGGAGGCCGATCGCATGGCCCTCCTGCTGCAGGCGGCCGACCGCATAGTCGATCGCACGGGCGAACTGCGGGAGGTTGCTGGTCGCGCCCGCGCTGCGGCCGTGGGCGGGCATCTCCAGCAGGACCGGGCGGAAGCCGTGCTGCGACAGGGACTGCGCGAGCGGCAGCATCTGCCGGGCGTGGCCGCCCCAGCCGTGGACCAGCAGCGCGATCGGCCCATGGGGAGCCGCGTGCTGCGAATACAAGGTGAGGCTCGCGTCCTCGAACGCCCATTGCTGCGTGCGCCAGTCCGCGCCGGCGCTGGCGCCGCGGTGCACCCACTTCGGCGGCAGCGGCGTGCAGAAGAGGCGCGTCGCGGCGCGGACGGCAAAGGCCGGCCATACCTTTTGCGAAGTGCCCAGCGCCATGCGGAATGCGCGGATGGCGACGCTGGCCTGGTAGTAGCCGGCGGTCGCGTCCAGGGCTGGAGAAGAGTTGCTCATGGCGGCTTCCTTCAGAAGAAGACGAGGTCGTCGTTGCTGCGCGGCAGGCGGCGGACGGCCTCCAGGGCGGCGCTGGCGACACGCCAGGCGCCATACAGGGCGGCGATGGAGAGCAGGGCGATCATGGGATCTTCCTTTCTTCGCACAATCGTGCGAAATATGGGCAGGGACGAAGGCGGCAGGACATCGGGCCGGCGGAATCAGTTCAGGTAGGTCTTCAACAGCCGCGCCCAGGTCAGCTGGGCGCGATCGGCGGCGCGGGTGTCGCGCAGGAAGCGGGTGTCGTGCAGCAGGCCCATGGCCAGGCTGTACATCTCGGCCACCAGTTGCTCGGGGTCGGTGTCCGGTGCGAGGTGGCCTTGTTCGATGGCTTGCAGCACGGTGCGGCGCAGTGCGGAGCGCCAGCGCGTCACCTCGAGCAGCAGGAAGTCGCGCAGCGGACCGTCCTTGTCGTCGAGCTCGAAGGCGCCCGCCGTAAAGATGCACCCCTGCGTCGCCTCGACGTCGCGGGTGCGGATGATCCAGCGCCGCATGATCTCGTTCAGGCGCGGCAGTCCCTTGGGCAACTGCATGGACGGCACGAAGACGTCGGCGATGAAGCGGCGGCCGAACTCCTCGATCACCGCGATCTGCAGGGCTTCGCGCGAGCCCACCCGGGAGAAGACGCCGCTCTTGGACAAACCGACGCGGTCCGCCACGGCCTGCAGCGTGATCGCTTCCAGGCCCTCGGCCGCGGCAAGGGCGAGCGCCGCGCCGACGATGGCCGCACGGGTGAGCTCGCTCTTCTGGGTCTTGGCATCCATGGCGCGAAGATTAGCACGCCTGTGCGAAAAGGCAAAACCGTTCGTCAGCGCGCGCCGGGGTCGCCGGCGCGAACCCGGTCTACGGGATGTCGCCGAAGATCGCCACCGCCCGCGTCCACCCGGCCGAAGCGCCGCGGATCTTGTGGGGAAAGCAGCTGATGGTGAAGCCGTCGGCCGGCAGCGCCTCCAGGT
>JAJNBO010000472.1 GCA_021156245.1 Ramlibacter sp.
GGCGATCGTGCCGTCGTCCAGCACCGTCACGCCCTTGGCCGCGACGCGCTGGCCGACCTTGCCGCTGAAGGCGCTGGAGCCCTTGCGGTTGAAGTCGCCTTCCAGTCCGTGGCCCACCGCCTCGTGCAGCAGGATGCCGGGCCAGCCCGGGCCGAGCACGACCGTCATCTCGCCAGCCGGCGCCGGCCGAGACTCGAGGTTGGTCATCGCGGCCTTGACCGCATCGTCGACGTAGCTCTGGAGCTGCTGGTCGGTGAAATACGCCAGCCCGAAGCGGCCACCGCCGCCGCCCGAGCCCATCTCGCGGCGGCCGTTCTGTTCGGCAATCACGGTCACCGAAAGCCGCACCAGCGGCCGCACGTCGGCGGCCAGCGTGCCGTCGGCGCGCGCCACCAGCACGACGTCGTACTCGCTCGCCCAGGCCGGCCATGACCTGCGCGACGCGCGGGTCCTTGGCGCGGGCCATCTGCTCCACGCGTTCGAGCAGCTTGACCTTGGCGGTGCTGTCCAGGGACGAGATCGGGTCGTCGCCGCCGTACAGCGACCGGCTGCCGGCCACGCGCGGCTCGTTCACGCGCACGCGCGCACTGGTCGACACCGCCGCGATCGAACGCACGGTGCGCGCCGCGTCCAGCAGCGAAGCTTCGGAGATGTCGTCGGAATACGCGAAGGCGGTCTTCTCGCCGCTGACCGCGCGCACGCCCACGCCCTGGTCGATGCTGAAGCTGCCGGTCTTGACGATGCCTTCTTCCAGGCTCCAGCCCTCGCTGCGGGTGTACTGGAAATACAGGTCGGCGTCATCGACGCGGTGCGCCCGGATTTCGGAGAGCGCGCGCGTCAGGTGGGTTTCGTCCAGCCCGAACGGCTCGAGCAGCAGCGCCCGCGCCGTGGCGAGGCGTTCGATGGTGGGTTCGCGGGAGATCATCGACCCATTGTAGGGGCCGGGCGACTCAGCCTTGGACCCTGTCGAGGGCCTCCAGCAGCGCACGCGCCGTGGGGTAGCGGTCGCCGGCCTGCTTGGCCATCATCTTCTCCACCACGGCCTGCAGCGAGGCATGCTCGGGCGGCAGCGGGGGCACCGGAGCGGTGAGGTGCCGCGCCAGCAGCAGGTCCAGCGTCTCCGCGCTGAAGGGCCGTTGCCCCGCCAGCATCTCGAACATCATCACGCCCAGGCTGTACAGGTCCGAAGCCGGGCCGATCTCGCGGCCCGAGGCCTGTTCCGGACTCAGGTAGTAGGGTGTGCCGACCACCTCGCCATGCTGCGTCTGGGTCAGCGCCAGGTTGTCTTCCTGCAGCATGGACTTGGCCACGCCGAAATCCGCGATGGCCACGCCGGCGTCGGGACGCAGCATCACGTTCTCGGGCTTCAGGTCGCGGTGGATGATGCCGTGGGCATGGATCACGTCCAGCCCCCGCGCGATCTGCCGCACCACCTGCAGCACGCGCTCGCGCGCCATGCCCGCCTTCAGCTCGGAGCGAAGGTCGCCCCGCTCGAAGTACTCCATCGCGATGTACGCGTGGTCGTCCGTGAAGCCCTGGTCGTAGATGCGCACCACGTGCGGGTCCGTGATGCGCGACACCAGCGTGTATTCCTGGATGAAGCGCGACAGGTTGGCGCTGGCCGACCGGCCCTCCGCCTCCAGCACCTTCAGCACCACGGCGAGGTTGTCCTCCTCGCGGACCGCGAGGTAGACCTCGGTCATGCCGCCGGCCGCCAGCTTGCGCGTCAGGCGGAAGCCCTTGAGCCGCAGCGGCGCGTCGCCCGGGCGGAACTGGTGGTTCTTCAGCGTCGACAGCCGCGTGCGCAGCGCGCCCTTGACGGCGCGCGCCGTGATCTCCGAGTTGATCCGCACCGCCTCGCGGACCTCCTCGCCGCGCCCGGCCAGCGCCGCGATGCCATGGTCGTCGTCGGCGCGGCTGGTCTCGATGCCCACGATCTCGGCGACGTCCACCCAGCCATGGCGGCCGCGCACCTCGAGCGACGTCATGGCGCCGGTCTGGACGCCGTCGCCTGCCTCCATAAGCACCGCCGAACTGGCAACCACCGTCCAGCCGAGCTCCTTGCTGGCGGATTGCAGGCGCGCCGCGGTGTTGACCGTGTCGCCGATCGGCGTGGTTTCCTTCACTGCAGTGGAGCCGAGCCGGCAGATGGTGACCTCGCCGGCATGCAGGCCGACCCCGATGGCGAAAGGCGGCAGGCCGCGGCCGGCGAAGCGCTGGTCGATCCAGCTGCGGAATTCGTGCGTGGCCAGCGCCACCGCGAGCGCCGCCGACACCGCGCGGCGCGCGGCCGGCGTGGCCGACCCGCCCGGCATGTCCGCGAACACGGCCATCAAGCCATCGCCGATGAACTTCAGGTGCATGCCGCCATGGCGCAGCACGGGCTCGCTGGTGTGCTCGAAGTAGCGCATCAACAGTTCCGCGACCTCGCTCGAGTCCAGCTTCTCGGCCAGCGACGTGAAATTGCGGATGTCGGAGAAGAGCACGGTGGCCGGGAGCACCTGGTCGGTGATCGCGCCGGCCGGCGCGTCCAGGCCGGGCCGGTCCGATGCCGGATTGCCGGCGATGCTCTCCGCGAACGCGCGTCGCAGTTCCTCTTCCCGCCGCTGCACGGCCGACTCGATGGAGGCCGAGATCCGCCCGCGCTTGCGCAGCAGAGCGTCGAGCGCGTCGAGCAGCTCGGTGCGGGTGAAAGGCTTGGACAGGTAGTCATCCGCTCCCGTCCCCATGCCGCGCCGCATGCTGGCGCGGTCGTCCAGCGCCGTCAGCAGCAGCACCACCGTGGTCGCGAAGGACGCGTCGGCGCGCAGCGCCTCCACCAGCGCGAAGCCGTCCATGCCCGGCATGTTGATGTCGCTGATGACGATGTCGGGCCGCACCGCCTGCGCGCGCTCCAGGCCTTCGATGCCGTTGGTGGCGACGCTGACCTCGTAGCCTTCGAGGCGCAGGATGCGCGCCACGTTGTTGCGGATGGCGTCGTCGTCCTCGACGACCAGGACGGCGGTCATTCGGCTGCCCTCCGCGCTATGCGCTGCGGGATTCGCCTTGGGGCGGCCCGCAGGCTCATGATCTGCGGAACAGCCGCAGCAGTGCGGCGTCGTCGAGTTCGGCGTCTCCGGCTCGCACCGCGCGGTTGAACGCCTCATGCGCGGCCGGCCCGATGCTGGCCCGGAATCCCGCGGCGAGGGCTGCTTCCAGGGCGAGGCGCGTGTCCTTCTGCAGCAGCGTGACGTGGGCGCGCGGCACGTAGTCGTCCGCGAG
>JAJNBO010000473.1 GCA_021156245.1 Ramlibacter sp.
CGTGATCGGCATGATGGGCATCACGGCCGCCATCCCGCCGCACCTGATCAGCCTGTTGCGCGAAGCCGGCCTGCGCGAGGCCTGGGTGATCGCGATCCCCGCGACCATCGGGGTCGTGCAGGTGCTCGGCCGCCTGCTGCTCTACTTCTTCGAGCATCGCTTCGACCTGCACCTGGCGAACCGCCTCATTCCCGTGCTGATTCCGCTCTCGCTGGCCGCCTTGATCGCCGGCGCGGCGTCACCCGTCGCCGGGCTGCTGTTCGTGCTGCTCTATGGGCTGGGCAACGGCATGCTGACCATCGTGAAGGGCACCGCGATCGCGCAGTACGTGAACCGCGAGCACGTGGCCTCGCTCAATGGCGCGCTGGGGATCCCGACCGCGATCGCCCGGGCGATGGCGCCGGTGCTGCTGGGCCTGCTGTGGACGCGCGAGGCGGGCTACCGCTGGGGCCTCGGGCTGCTGCTGGCCGTGGCGGTGGTGGCGTGTGTCGCCCTGGCGATGGCGCAGCGGAAGTCCCTGCTGCCTCGCTGACGGGCCCCCGGCCGCGCGCCACGTACTCCTCGATCGCGCGGGCGCAGCTGGCGCCGAGCAGCAACACCGCCGAAGAAAAGTAGATCCACATCAGCAACACGATCAGCGAACCCGCGGCGCCGTAAGCCGATACGACTGCGGCCCCCGAGAGATACAGCGCCATCAACTGCCGTCCGATGGTGAACAGGATCGCGCCGACGCAGGCGCCGAACACCAGGAAGCGCGTCTTCGGCCTGGCGCCGCTGGACAGGCGCATCAGGCCGACGAACAGGGCCGCGCCGATGACGAAGCCAGCGATCTCGTTGAGCACCCGCACCGCGATCTCGACCGATGGATTGGTGCCGGCCCAGCCCGAGAACATCGACAGCAGCGTCGAGAACACCAGCGAGACCAGCAGCAGGAAACCGAACACCAGGATGTAGCCGATCCCGCGCAACCGCAGGCTGGCGGTGTGCTTCCAGTTCTGCTTGGGCGGCGTTCCCCGGCCCTGCGACCACACCAGCTCGAAGGCGTTCTGCAGTTCGCCGAACACGCCCGTCGCGCCGAACAGCAGCACCACGAAGCCGATGATGCTGGCGGTGATGCCTTGCGAGGGCTCCTGCGCGCTGCGCATCGCCTCCGCGATGAGCGCGGTGCCCTGCGGGCCGATGACGCTGCCGATCTGGTCGAGCAGCCCTTTCTCCAGCACGGTGCGGTCCATCCACCAGCCGAGCATGGCCACGATCGCCAGCAGCAGCGGCGCGAGGCTGAGGATGCCGTAAAAGGACATGGCGGCGCTCATGCGCATGCCGCCGGCGGCGCTCCACAGCGAGAAAGCGCGTGCCAGCGGCTCCAGCCGCGTGGCCGTGCGTTTCAGCCTGTCCGGGACGTGGTCGATGAGCGCCATCCGCACAGCATCGCCGTGTCGCAGGCTCCGCCTTATCGGCGCGCCTTTGCGTCGGCGGTAGGAGGCTGACTACGCCCAGCCAGGCGCCGGCATCACAGGTTGGGCGCGAGCAGGCGCTGGAGGTCCTTGATCTCGGCGCCGCGGCGTCGCGCCAGGTCCGCGACCTGGTCGTCGCCGATGCGGCCGACGTTGAAGTACTGGCTGTCCGGATGGCTGAGGTAGAAGCCGCTGACGCTGGCCGCAGGCGTCATTGCCATGCTGTCGGTCAGGCCCATGCCGATCTCCTCGGGCTGCAGCAGCGTGAACAGGTCGCGCTTGACGCTGTGGTCCGGGCACGCGGGATACCCCGGCGCGGGGCGGATCCCCCGGTACTTCTCGGCGATGAGGTCCTCGTTCGACAGGCCTTCGTCGGCTGCATAGCCCCAGAAGTCCTTGCGCACGCGCTGGTGCAGCGCCTCGGCGAGCGCTTCGGCCAGCCGGTCGGCCAGCGCCTTGAGCATGATGGCGGAGTAGTCGTCGAGGTCGGCCAGGAAGTACTGCTCCTTGGCCTCCACGCCGATGCCGGCCGTCACCGCGAACGCGCCCACGTAGTCGGCGGCAACGCCCTTGGGCGCCACGAAGTCGGCGAGCGCGCGGCTCGGTCGCAGCACGCCGTCATGCACCTGCTTCTCGGCTTGCTGGCGCAGGCCGTACCAGGTCATCACGGCCTGCTTGCGCGACTCGTCGGCGTACAGCTCGATGTCGTCGTCGTTGACGGTGTTCGCCGGCCACAGGCCCATCACCGCGTTGGCCGTGAGCCAGCGGCCCTCGATCAGGCGCTTGAGCATGCGCTGGCCGTCCGAGAAGACGCGCACCGCCTCGGCGCCGACCACCTCGTCCTTCAGGATCTCGGGGAAGCGGCCCGCCAGGTCCCAGGTCTGGAAGAACGGGCCCCAGTCGATGAAGCGGGCGAGTTCGGCCAGGTCGTAGTTCTTGAACACGCGACGACCGATGAACTTGGGCTGCGGCGGCACGTAGTTCGACCAGTCCAGCGGCGTCTTGTTGGCGCGGGCCTTGGCCAGCGGCCACAGCGGCACCTGCTTCTTGCTGGCGTGCAGCTCACGCACCTTGTCGTAGTCGGCGTTGATGTCGGCGATGTACTTCGCCGCCTGGTCGGACAGCAGGCTCTGCGCCACGCTCACGCTGCGCGAGGCGTCCGGCACGTACACCACCGGGCCTTCGTAGTGCGGCGCGATCTTGACCGCGGTATGCACGCGGCTGGTCGTCGCGCCGCCGATCAGCAGCGGGATCTTCTTGACGCGGAAGTGCTCGTCCTTCTGCATTTCGCTGGCGACGTATTGCATCTCCTCCAGCGAGGGCGTGATCAGACCCGACAGGCCCACGATGTCCGCACCCTCGACCTTGGCCTTCGCCAGGATCTCGTGGCACGGGACCATCACGCCCATGTTCACCACCTCGAAGTTGTTGCACTGGAGCACGACGGTGACGATGTTCTTGCCGATGTCGTGC
>JAJNBO010000474.1 GCA_021156245.1 Ramlibacter sp.
CACCATCCGCAGCGCCTGACCAAGCCGCTGATCCGCCGCTCCGACGCGCCCAAGATGCCGCACCAGACGCTGGACCCCGACCAGGTGCTGCAGGTGTTCCGCGAAGCGACGTGGGAGGAAGCGCTGGCCCTGGCCGGCGCCAAGCTGAAGGGCATCCGCGACACCTCCGGTCCCAACGCGCTGGTGGGCTTCGGCTCGGCCAAGGGCAGCAACGAAGAGGCCTACCTGTTCCAGAAGCTGGTGCGCACCGGCTTCAAGACCAACAACGTCGACCACTGCACGCGCCTGTGCCACGCATCGTCGGTGGCCGCGCTGCTGGAAGGCATCGGCTCCGGCGCCGTGTCCAACCCCGTGATGGACGTGACGCAGGCCGAGGTGATCATCGTCATCGGCGCCAACCCCACGGTGAACCATCCGGTGGCCGCGACGTGGATGAAGAACGCGGCGAAGAACGGCACCAAGCTGATCGTGATGGACCCCCGCAAATCGGACCTCACGCGCCTGGCGCACAGCCACCTGCAGTTCACCGCGGACACCGACGTCGCGATGCTCAACGCCATGATGCACGTCATCGTGGAAGAAGGCCTCGTCGACCAGTCGTTCGTCGAGGCGCGCACCATCGGCTTCGACGAGCTGAAGAAGAACCTTGAAGCGTACAGCCCCGAGCTGATGGCCCCGATCTGCGGCATCTCCGCGCAGCAGCTGCGCGAGACGGCGCGTCTGTACGCCACCGCGCGCGCGTCCATGATCCTGTGGGGCATGGGCGTGTCGCAGCACGTGCACGGCACCGACAACGCACGCTGCCTGATCGCTCTGTCGCTGCTCACCGGGCAGATCGGCCGCCCCGGCACCGGCCTGCATCCGCTGCGCGGCCAGAACAACGTGCAGGGTGCGTCCGACGCCGGCCTGATCCCGATGATGTATCCCGACTACCAGAAGGTCGTGGAGCCCGCCGCGCGCGCCAAGTTCGAGAAGGCGTGGAAGCTCGCGCCCGGCACGCTGGACGACAAGCCCGGCCTGACCGTCGTGGAAGTGATGCACGCCATCGGCCACGGCAAGGTCAAGGGCATGTACATCATGGGCGAGAACCCCGCGATGTCCGACCCGGACGCCAACCACGCCCGCGAGATGCTCGCGCAGCTGGACCACCTGGTCGTGCAGGACATCTTCCTGACGGAAACGGCCTGCCTGGCGGACGTCGTGCTGCCGGCCAGCGCCTTCCCCGAGAAGACCGGCACCTTCACCAACACCGACCGCCTCGTGCAGATGGCGCGCCAGGCCATCGACCCGCCCGGCGATGCGAAGCAGGACCTGTGGATCATCCAGGAGATCGCCAGGCGCATCGGGCTGGACTGGGACTACCAGCACGTGTCCGAGGTGTTCGACGAGATGCGGCACACGATGCCCAGCATCTCCGGCATGACCTGGGACCGGCTGGAGCGTGAACACGCGGTCACCTACCCCTGCACGAACGAAGGCGACCCCGGGCAGTCGGTGGTGTTCGTCAACGACTTCCCGCGCGAGACCGGGCGCGCCCGCTTCGTGCCGGCCGACGTCATCCCCGCAGCCGAACGTCCGGACGCCGAGTACCCGATGATCCTGATCACCGGCCGCCAGCTCGAACACTGGCACACCGGCAGCATGACGCGCCGTGCGACGGTGCTGGACGCGATCGAGCCGGATCCGGTGGCGCTGGTGCATCCGCTCGACCTGGCCGCCTGGGGCATGAAGCCCGGCGACCTGCTGACCATCGAATCGCGCCGCGGCAAGGTGTCTCTGTACGGCCGCGCCGACGAAAGCTCGCCGCGCGGCGCGGTGTTCGTGCCCTTCTGCTACTACGAGGCCGCGATCAACCGCGTCACCAACGATGCGCTCGATCCGGTGGCGAAGATCCCGGAGCTGAAATACTGCGCCGTGCGCGTCACTGCCGGAGGCGTGCCTCCGGAGCAAGTGAGCTTCGGTGGCGGTCAGGCCCTGGCGAATTCGCTGGCGGCCGAGTAGACGTCTTACCGCCGGAGTCCGTCATCCCCGCGGAGGCGGGGATCCAGGGCTCCCGCTTCGGCCTGCGCATCCTCGACCAGGCGCCCCAACACCTCCAGCACCAGCTCCGGCTCGGTCAACTGGGGGAAATGGCCGCTCTTCTGCGCGATCACCTGCTCGCCCAACGGCGACAGGCGCGCCAGCCCCTGCTGGTTCGCGCGCTTCGCGCCGACGGCACCGGGTGAATCGAGCGCGGACTTCGGCGTGAGCCCGCCCGTCACCACGCGCACCGGCACCTCGGGGAAGTCGCCGGCGCACGCAATCTCCCTGGCGGTCTGCTCCACGCTTGCCAGTTCCGCGTGAACGTTGGCCTCGAAGAAGGCCTCGGGCAAGGTGAGCATCCTACCCAGCGCAGCCACCAGCTGCGGCTCGTGCTTCTTCAACAAGGGGCCGTCGTCGGGATGCGTGGCTTCCAGGAACAGCACGGCAGCCACATCCGCCGGATGCAGGCGCGCGAAGAGATTCGCGAACAATCCTCCCAGCGAATGCGCCATCAGCACGTACGGTGGCTGCACCCCTGCGTAGGCCAGCAGTTCGCGCAAGGCAGCCACCACGCCGGCGCCGGTCTGCCGCTCGCCCGGTGCGTCGCTGCCCTGCATGCCGAAGCGGTTCCATCCGAACACCGTGCCCAGGCGTTCGATGCCTGGGTAGAGCGACTCCCAGCCCTGCAGGCTGACACCGGCGCCACTGAAATGGCGGGCAGGCGGCCAACGGCGAAAGCGCCCGGACCGGGCGGCCCCTTGCTCATCGCCACCCCCCTGCCAAGGCTGAGTTTCGAGACGACAACGGCCGCGCTGACGACTTGCAATGGTGATGGAAAAGCTGTAACAACGAGGCTCTGCCTTCCTGATGGAGGTTCCGATGCTCAAGGCTTTTCTGGTCAACAC
>JAJNBO010000475.1 GCA_021156245.1 Ramlibacter sp.
CACCGCGTGGATCTTGGCGCCGCTGGCGTCGAAGTCGGCCTGCTCCTGCTCGATGCGCGCGCGCATGTGCTTGATGACCGAGGTGTTCTTGCCGCGCAGCCCCTTCAACTCCACCATCTGCTCGGCGAGGTCGCGCCGGCGGATGCCGAGCACGCGCGCCGACTCCACCTTCAGCTCGTGGATGTTGGAGGCGACGGAGGAGCGCAGGATCTTCTGGCGCTGGCCGAGCACGCCGTGGGCCAGCGCCTGCTCCAATGCCGGCAGCCGGCTCGCCTGCAGCAGGTCGGCGTTGTTGTTGACCTTGGCGACCAGGCCCTTCTGGCCGGACACCGGGATCACCTGGTCCTGCTGCAGCCCCAGGATCTCCGCCGTGATCGCGCGCTGCCGCTCGATCTGGGCATGCACCTGCGCCGGCGTGGACAAGGCGTCCCACATCGTGTCGATCTTGTTCAGGACGACCAGGCGCGAGTCCGCGTCCTTGTCTTCGCTGATTAGGTGTTCGCGCCAGATGGCGAGGTCCGACTTGGTCACGCCGGTGTCGGCGGCCAGGATGAAGACCACGGCGTGGGCCTGCGGGATCAGGTTCACCGTCAGTTCGGGCTCGGCGCCGATGGCGTTCAGGCCCGGGGTGTCCAGGATCACCAGCCCCTGCTTGAGCAGCGGGTGGGCGATGTTGATCAGGGCGTGGCGCCACTTGGGCACTTCGACCAGGCCGTCCGGGCCGGGGATGGGGTTGTCCTCGGGCGTGTCCTCGTGCCAGAAACCGAGGGCCTTGGCGTCGGCGACGGTGACGCGGATGACTTCCGACACCTTTTCGAAGGCCTGTGCCAGTTGCCCGGGGTCGTTGACGTCCAGGTCCACGCGCAGCCACTTCTCCGGCACCATGCGCCATTCCATCAACGGCTGCGGGTGCAGGCGGCTTTCGATCGGCAGCAGGCGCAGGCACGGCGGGACTTCGGCGTCGTAGCCCAGCTCCGTGGGGCACATCGTGGTGCGCCCGGCGCTGGCCGGCATGATGCGCCGCTTGTAGCCGGCGAAGAAGATCGCGTTGATCAGCTCGGACTTGCCGCGGGAGAACTCGGCGACGAAAGCCACCATGACCTTGTCCGAGCGCATCTGGCCTTCGAGCCGGCGCAGGCGCTCGTCGACGGCGCTATCCAGCAGGTCGTGGTCCTTCAGCCATTCGGACAACAGCTTCAGGCGCAGGGCGAACTCTCGCCGCCAGGCGCCGTGCTGGTCAAACTGCTCGTTGAAGGAAGTGGCCACTGCGTCCCCTGCTCTGCTTTTGACTATAGCATCGGCGCCCTTTTTCCCTCAGGGCTTCTGGCACACCGGGCAGAAATACGTTGCACGCTGGCCCTGCCGGATCATCCGGATGGGTGATCCGCAGACCCGGCAAGGCTCGCCCTTGCGGTCGTACACCATGGCTTCCAGCTGGAAGTAGCCCGATTCGCCCTGGGCGTTGGAGAAGTCCCTCAGGGTGCTCCCGCCCTTGGCGACCGCCCGGGCCAGCACCTCGCGGATGGCCGCATGCAGGCGGGCGGCGCGGGGCTTGCTGATGCGCGCGGCGGCCAAGGTGGGGCGGATGCCGGCCAGGAACAGCGCCTCGGACGCATAGATGTTGCCGACCCCGACGACCACGTCGCCCGCCAGCAGAACCTGCTTGATCGGCGCCTTGCGCTTCTTCAGGGCCGCGTGGAACGCGGCGAGGTCGAACTCGCCTCCCAGCGGCTCCACGCCCAGGCCGCCCAGCAGCTTGACCGCTTCCGGGGCCGCCTCGCTCTCCGCATAGACCACCGCACCGAAGCGGCGCGGGTCGTTCAGCCGCAGGACGCCCAGGTCGGTGACCAGGTCGAAGTGATCGTGCAGCGCGAGCTCCGGCATCGCGGTGTCGAAGCGCAGGCTGCCGGACATCCCCAGGTGCAGCAGGAGCACGCCCCGATCCAGGTCCAGCAGCAGGTACTTGCCCCGGCGGCGCACCCCGCGCACCGTGCGGCCCGCCAGCACCAGCGGGTCCACGCCCAGCGGCCAGCGCAGCGGCTTGCCCAGGCGCACCGACTGCACCCGCGCACCGGCGATGCGCTCGGCGAAACTCAGGCGCGTCACCTCGACTTCCGGGAGCTCGGGCATAGGCAGAAAAGCTTCGCATTATGATGGGTCGATGAAGCGTTTCCCCCTGTCGACCCTGGGCGCCGCCGCCCTGTCGCTCGCCCTGTGCGGCCCTGTCTTCGGGCAGCCAGCCGGCACCTTCACGCTGATGCTGGATGCCGCCCGCAAGTCGCACAACGCAGCGATCTACGAGCGCGCGATGGAGCTCGCACTCCAGAGCCGCAATGCCGAGGGCGCATTGCAGGCCGCGCGCGCATGGAAGCAGGCCTTCCCCCAGTCGCGCGAAGCCAACCGGTTCGTGCTGCAGATCCTGGTGGCGCTGAACCGCATCCCGGACAGCGCTGCCCCGCTGAAGACCGAGCTGGAACTGACGCCGGCGGCCGATCGGGGCGCCCTCATCGCGGGGCTGCCGCGCATCTACGCGCGTGCCAGCGACAAGAAGCAGGCGGCCACGGTCGTGGAGCAGGCGCTGGGCCCCTACCTCGCCAACCCGAACACTGCCGCCGCGGCGTGGAGCGCGGCGGGCCGGCTGCGGCTGGCCGCGGGCGACACGGCCGGCGCGATGGATGCGGCCCGCCGCGGCCACGCCGCCAATCCGCAAGCCGAGGGCCCCGCCCTGCTGGCGCTGGAGCTGATGGATCCCAAGCAGCCGGAAGCCGAGGTGATGGTGCGCAAGTACCTGGACGGCCAGCCGTTGCCTGAAATCCGCATGGGCTACGCCCGGGCGCTGCTGGACACGCAACGCACCGCCGAGACGCTGGCGCAACTGCAGATCCTCACCCGCGAGCGCCCTGACTATCCCGAGGCGTGGCTGGTGCAAGGCTCCCTGCTGGTGCAGGACAACCAGCTGCCCGCGGCGGAAGCCGCGCTGAAGAAATACCTGGAGCTGGTCCAGGCCGGTGCGCAGAACGAGGATCGCAGGCGCGGCACGGCGCAGGCCTATCTCGCGCTGTCGCAGATCGCCGAGCGCCGCCGCGACTTCGCGCAGGCCAATGCCTGGCTCGACCGCATCGAGAACTCGCAGGACCTGCTGCAGGCGCAGAACCGCCGCGCATCCATCCTGGCGCGCCAGGGCAAGCTGGAAGAGGCGCGCAACCTGCTGCGCGCCCTGCCCGAACGCAATCCCGCCGACGCGCGCATGAAGACGATGGCCGAGGTCGCGTTGCTGCGCGAGAACAAGCAGTACCAGCCGGCCTACGAGTTGCTGGCGCAGGCCATCGCCAAGGACCCGGCGGACACCGACCTGCTGTACGACCAGGCGATGCTCGCCGAGAAGATGGGCAGGTTCGACGACATGGAAAAGCTGCTGCGCCAGCTGATGGCCAGGAAGCCCGACTACCACCACGCGTACAACGCGCTGGGCTTCTCGCTGGCGGAGCGCAACCAGCGCCTGCCCGAAGCCAAGCAGTTGATCCAGAAAGCCCTGGAATTCGCGCCCGGCGATCCCTTCATCAGCGACAGCCTGGCGTGGGTGGAATTCCGCATGGGCAATTCCACCGAGGCCCTGCGCATCCTGCGCGCGGCCTACAAGGAGCGGCCCGACCCGGAGATCGCAGCCCACCTGGGCGAAGTGCTCTGGACCCTGGGCCAGCGTGACCAGGCGCAGGCCGTGTGGCGGGAGGGCATGCTGCTGAACGCAGAGAACGAGACACTGGTCGAAACGCTCAAGCGCCTGCGGGTGCAGCCGTGATGCGGCAGGGGCGCCAGGCCGCGGCCCGCTGGCTGCTGGCCGCCTTCGCGGCCTTGCTGTTGTCCGCCTGCGCGTCGCCGCCGCGCACGCCCGCCGCGCCGGGCGTGCAGGTCTGGACCGGCCGCCTCGCCCTCGCCGTCGAAGGCCAGGCGAGCCAGTCCTTCTCCGCCGGCTTCGAGCTCAAGGGCGCGCCCGAGAACGGCGAGCTGACCCTCTACAACCCCATCGGCGGCACGTTGGCGGTGCTCGCCTGGTCGCCGGGCAGCGCGACGCTGCGCGCTGGCGGTACGGCCCGCCAGTTCCCTTCGCTCGACGCGCTGGCGCAGGAAGCCACGGGCGCGCCGCTGCCGGTGGCGGCGCTGTTCGACTGGCTGGGTGGCAAGGCCACGCCCATCGAAGGCTGGGAGGCCGACGTCACGCAGGTCGCGGAAGGCCGCCTGCGCGCGCGCCGCACCTCGCCGCCGCCGCCGGCCGACCTGCGCGTGGTGTTCGAGCGCTAGGGTCCCGTGGTGCGTTCGCTGCACGACGTGGCCGCGCCGGCCAAGCTGAACCTGTTCCTGCACGTCACGGGGCGCCGCGCCGACGGCTATCACCTGCTGCAGTCTGCCTTCGTGCTGCTGGACTGGCACGACACGCTGCATTTCGAGCGGCGCGCGGGGGGCGGGCTGAGCCGGGAGGACCTGGGCGTCGCGCTGCCCCCCGACGATCTGGTGTTGCGGGCGGCACGTGCGCTGCAGCGGCATGCGGGCACCACCGAGGGCGCGCACATCGCCATCGAAAAGCGCCTGCCCTCGGAGGCCGGCCTGGGCGGCGGGTCTTCCGACGCGGCCAGCTGCCTGCTCGCGCTGAACCGGCTGTGGTCCTTGCACCTGCCCCTGGCCGACCTGGAGCACATCGGCCTGCAACTGGGCGCGGACGTGCCCTTCTTCCTGCGCGGCCGCAGCGCCTGGGTGGAAGGCGTCGGCGAACGCATCACGCCGATCGACCTGCCAGCCGCGCGTTTCGCCGTGGTGAAGCCGCCGCGCGGACTCGCCACCAAGGACATCTTCGGCAACCCCGCGCTGAAACGGGACAGCGACAGTGCTACAATCTCGGGCTTTGCTGCAAACCCCTGGGGCTTCGGTCACAACGACCTGGA
>JAJNBO010000476.1 GCA_021156245.1 Ramlibacter sp.
TCGCCCTGGTGCGAACTGGTCGCGAGCAGCGGCACCGAGAGCGCCGACAACGCGTCCGGCGTGACGCCTTCGACCAGGCCCAGCCCGAAGTGCGCGCCCATGCCGGCACGCAGCACCTTCGGACTCCACAGCGCAGCGGTCCCCTTGATCGCGACGACCTGCCGGAACCCGAAGGCGCCCGCGCAGCGCAGGATGGTGCCCACGTTGCCCGCGTCCTGCAGCCCGTCGAGGATCACCGTGGCGGCATCCGGTTGCACCGGCGGTGCAGCCGGCAGCGGCAGCACGAACCCCATCCGCGCGGGCGACTCGAGCCCGCTGACGGTGGCGAACAGCGCATCGTCCACGACCACCGCCTTGCCGCCGGAATGCACCCAGTCATGGCCCGAAGCATCCCAGTACGACGACTGGAACACGGCGTGGCTGGGCTGCATGCCGCGCTGCAGGGCGGCGCGGCACAGATGGTCGCCTTCGAGCCAGACGCGGCCCTGCTTGCGGTAGGCGGTGCTGTCCTGCGCCAGCCGGCGCAGCTCCTTGAGGAAGGTGTTCTCGCGCGACTCGATCCGCTGGGGCGCGGCGTCGGTCACTGCACCTGCACGGAGACGGTCGCGCCCTCTTGCGTGAAGAACTGGGCGGCCACCGGCGCGAAGTGGCGGCGGTGGTGCACGCAGGGTCCGTGCACGCGCAAGGCCTGCAGGTGCTCCGGGGTGCTGTAGCCCTTGTGCGCGGCGAATCCGTAGTGGGGGAACTGCTCGTGGAGCTCGACGAGCATCCGGTCGCGCGTGACCTTGGCGAGGATCGAGGCGGCGGAGATCGACTTGATCTTGGCGTCCCCGTCGACGATGGCTTCTGACAGCATCTCCAGCTTGGGCAGCCGGTTGCCGTCCACCAGCACCTTCACCGGCTTCAGGCGCAGGCCTTCCACGGCGCGCTTCATCGCCAGCATGGTGGCGTGGAAGATGTTCAGCTCGTCGATCTCCTCGACCGTCGCGAGCGCGACCGAACAGCACAGCGCCTTTTCGCGGATGCGGTCGTACAGCTTGTCGCGCTGCAACGGCGTCAGCACCTTGGAATCCGCCAGCCCGTTGATGCGCTTCTTGTCGTCGAGGATGACCGCGGCGGCCACCACCGGCCCGGCCAGGGGCCCGCGCCCGGCTTCGTCGACGCCCGCGTGCAGGCCCACGGGCTCCGGAAACACCAGCGGCACCTGGCGCGCCCGCACACTGCGCGTGCGGATCGTGGTGGTCCGGATGCGCTGCGCGGTCTCAGGAAGCGAGGACTTTTTCGATGGCATCGGTGGCGAGGGTGGCGGTGTCGCGCCGGAGCCGGACGTGGACGTCGCGGAATTTCTCCTGCACGGCTCGCATTCTGTCAGGGCTGTCGAGCCAGGACGCCAGCGCCCCGGCGAGCTTGTCGGGTTTTGCGTTGGACTGCAGCAACTCCGGCACGACGAAATCACTGCACAGAATGTTCGGCAGGCCGACCCAGGGCTGCAACTGGCGCGGCTTCATCATCGCGTACGTCAGCCAATGCGTCCGGTAGGCGATCACCATCGGCCGCTTGAACAGCGCCGCCTCCAGCGTGGCGGTGCCGCTGGCCACCAGCGCCACGTCGCAGGCGGCCAGCACCGCATGCGACTGGCCGGAAACGATGACCAGGTGGCGCGGGGCCGGACCGCTGCGCGCCAGCGCGCTGATGCGCGACTGCAGGTGCGGCACGGCCGGGATCACGAACCAGGCGCCCGGCCGGGTCTTCTGCAGCTGGGCGGCCGCCGCGAGGAAGCGGGGCGCCAGCGCCTCGATCTCCGATGCGCGGCTGCCCGGCAGCAGCGCGATGACTTCGCCCTCCGCCGGCACGCCGACCGCGCGGCGGGCCGCCGCCTGGTCCGGCTCCATCGGGATCACGCTCGCCAGCGGGTGGCCGACGTAGGGGGCTGGCACGCCATGGCGGGCCAGCAGCTCCGGCTCGAAGGGGCAGATGCACAGCACGTGGTCGCAGTTGCGCTTGAGCGTCTCGACCCGCTTCATGCGCCACGCCCAGATCGAGGGGCAGACGAAGTGCACCGTCTTCACGCCGCCGCGCCGCAGGTCGCCCTCCAGCCCCAGGTTGAAATCGGGCGCATCGACGCCGATGAAGACATCCGGCCGCTCGCGCAGCAGGCGGTCGCGCAGTTCCTTGCGCACGGCCAGCAGCTCGCGCAGATGCCGCAGCACCTCGGCGTATCCGCTCACGGACAGCTTCTCGGCCGGCCACCAGGGCTCGAAGCCGCGGGCCTGCATGTGCGGGCCGCCGATGCCCTGGGCGCTGAGCTCCGGCCAGCGGGTCCGCATGGCGTCCAGCACCAGGCCGGCCAGCAGGTCGCCGGACGCCTCCCCCGCGACCATCGCGAAACGCGGGTGGCCCATGGCTAGCGCGCGATGCCGCGCGTCGCGCCGGCGAGGAAGGTGCGCATCGTCTCGACGTCGTCCGCGGCCTCGGGCGTTGTCTGCGCCAGCGCCTCGATGGCCCCGCGCGCCGCGTCGAGCGTGCGGCCTTCGCGGTACAGCAGCTTGTGCATCTGCTTGACGGCCGCGATGCGCTCGTTGCTGAAGTCGCGGCGCTTCAGGCCCACCGTGTTGACGCCGCGCACGGCCAGCGGGTTGCCGTCCACCAGCATGAAGGGCGGCACGTCCTGCGAGATGGCGCTCTGGAAGCCGAGCATCGCGTGCGAGCCGACCTTGACGAACTGGTGGATGCCCGTCAGGCCGCCCACCGTCACCCAGTCGCCCAGCTCCACGTGCCCGCCCAGCGTGGCGTTGTTGGCCATGGTGACGTTGCTGCCGACGATGCAGTCGTGGGCGACGTGCACGTAGGCCATGAGCCAGTTGTCGTTGCCGATCACCGTGCGGGCCTTGTCCTGCACGGTGCCGACCTGCAGCGTC
>JAJNBO010000477.1 GCA_021156245.1 Ramlibacter sp.
AGGTGGAAATCGGTGGCCTGCTGGAAGCGGTGCGCCACGTTCAACAGCCTGCCTTCCTGGAAGTAGTTGCCGATCAACTGCAGCCCCACCGGCATGCCGCCCGCGCCGAAGCCGCACGGGATGCTCATGCCCGGCAGGCCGGCCAAGGAGCCGGGCAACGTGAAGATGTCGGCCAGGTAGTCGGCCAGCGGGTCGTCCCCGTGCTCGCCCAGCTTCCATGCCACCGTCGGCGCGGCCGGCCCGGCGATGACGTCGCATTGCTGGAAAGCCTGCTGGAAGTCGTCGGCGATCATCCGCCGGATCTTCTGCGCCTGAAGGTAGTAGGCGTCGTAGTAGCCGTGCGACAGCACGTAGGTGCCGATCATGATGCGGCGCTGCACTTCGACGCCGAACGCCTCGGTGCGCGTTTTCTTGTACATGTCCAGCAGGTCGCCGTGCTGTTTGGCGCGGTGGCCGAACTTCACGCCGTCGAAGCGCGAGAGGTTCGAGCTCGCTTCGGCCGGCGCGATGATGTAGTACACCGGGATCGACAGCTCGGTGCGGGGCAGCGAGATCTCCACCCGCTTCGCACCCAGCTTCTCGTACTGCGCCAGCGCGGCGTCGACCGCGGCGCGGACGTCGGCGGAGACGCCTTCGGCCAGGAATTCCTTCGGCACGCCGATCCGCAGCCCTTCGAGGGAGCCGTCCAGCGAGCGCGTGAAGTCTTCGGCCGGCACGTCGAGCGAGGTCGAATCGCGGTCCGGATCCGGCCCGCACATCGTGGACAGCAGCAGCGCGCAGTCTTCAGCCGTGCGCGCCATCGGCCCCGCCTGGTCCAGGCTGGACGCGTAGGCGATCATTCCGTAGCGCGAGGCGCGGCCGTAGGTGGGCTTGATGCCGGTGATGCCGCAAAACGATGCGGGCTGACGGATCGACCCGCCGGTGTCGGTGCCCGTCGCCGCCGGGGCCAACCGGGCAGCGACCGCCACCGCGCTGCCGCCGGAGGAACCGCCTGGGATGCGCGCGCGGTCCCACGGGTTCTTCACGACGCCATACGCGGAGTTCTCGTTCGACGAGCCCATGGCGAACTCGTCGCAATTGAGCTTGCCCAGGGTCACCGCGCCGGCATCGCCCAGCCGCCGGACCACGGTCGCATCGAAGGGCGAGCGGTAGCCTTCCAGCATCTTGGAGCCGGCGGTGCTGGGGAAGTCCTTGGTGACGAAGATGTCCTTGTGGGCGATCGGCACGCCCAGCAGCGGCGCCATGTCGCCGGCGGCAATGCGCTCGTCGGCCGCGCGGGCCTGCGCCAGCGTCACCTCTTCGTCGGTCGCCAGGTAGGCGCCCAGGTCGGCATGCGCCTGTCCACGCGCCAGGAAGTGGCGCGCAAGCTCCGCCGCCGAGACTTCTTTCGCCTTCAGCCGCTTCGCGAGTTCGGCGACGCCCAGGTCGTGCAGCCCGCTCATTGGACTACCCTCCGCGCTACGCGCTGCGGGACTATTCGCCTTGGGGCGGCCCGGCGGCTCATTCGATCACCTTCGGCACCAGGAACAGGCCGCGCTCCACGGCCGGCGCGCTGCGCTGGTTGGCCTCGCGCTGGTTCGGCTCGCTGGCCACGTCCTCGCGCAGCCTCAGGGCCACGGCCTGGACGGTCGCCACCGGGTGGGTGAGCGGCTCGATGCCGGAGGTGTCCACCGCCCGCATCTTTTCGACGATGTCGAAGAAGCCATTGATCCGGGCGAGCATGCGCTCGCTTTCGTCGGGTTGCAGTTCCAGCCGCGCGAGGTTCGCGATGCGGGCGATATCTTGGGAGTTCAGGGACATGATGGAAAGGGCACTTGCGCCATAACGACATGTAACCGCGCACAGGGCCGCGCACGGGGGGTCCGGCACAGGGGATCGGGTATTATCCCGCTTCGGCGAGCGGAGCTCCGCCATTGGTGCAACGGCCGCGCAAAGCGGCCGGTTTCACAGAAGAAACGAGGATTTCCCCCATGTTCGGAGCTTTCCGACGCTACTTGTCCACGGACCTTGCCATCGACCTCGGCACGGCCAACACCCTGATCTTCGTCCGCGACAAGGGCATCGTGCTCGACGAACCCTCCGTGGTGGCGATCCGGCACGAAGGCGGGCCCCAGGGCAAGAAGTCGATCCAGGCCGTCGGCCATGAAGCCAAGGCCATGCTGGGCAAGGTCCCCGGCAACATCGAGGCCATCCGCCCGATGAAGGACGGCGTCATCGCCGACTTCACCGTCACGGAGCAGATGCTCAAGCAGTTCATCAAGATGGTCCATCCGCGGTCCGTCCTGAAGCCCAGCCCGCGCATCATCATCTGCGTGCCCTGTGGCTCCACCCAGGTGGAACGCCGGGCCATCCGCGAGTCGGCGCTCGGCGCCGGCGCCAGCGAGGTGTACCTGATCGAGGAACCCATGGCCGCGGCCATCGGCGCCGGCCTGCCGGTGTCCGAAGCCTCGGGCTCGATGGTGGTCGACATCGGCGGCGGCACCACGGAAGTGGGCGTCATCTCGCTGGGCGGCATGGTCTACAAGGGCAGCGTGCGGGTTGGCGGCGACAAGTTCGACGAAGCCATCATCAGCTACATCCGCCGGAACTACGGCATGCTGATCGGCGAGCCCACGGCCGAAGCGATCAAGAAGCAGATCGGCTCCGCCTTCCCCGGCAGCGAAGTGAAGGAGATGGAAGTGAAGGGCCGCAACCTCTCCGAGGGCGTGCCGCGCAGCTTCACCATCAGCTCCAACGAGATCCTGGAAGCGCTGACCGACCCGCTGAACAACATCGTCTCGGCCGTCAAGAACGCCCTGGAGCAGACCCCGCCGGAGCTGGGCGCCGACATCGCCGAGCGCGGCATGATGCTCACCGGCGGCGGCGCGCTGCTGCGCGACCTCGACCGCCTGCTGGCCGAGGAAACCGGCCTGCCG
>JAJNBO010000478.1 GCA_021156245.1 Ramlibacter sp.
TTTCCAGGGCGAGCGCCGCCAG
Organism: Ramlibacter sp.; assembly: GCA_021156245.1. Taxonomy (GTDB): domain Bacteria; phylum Pseudomonadota; class Gammaproteobacteria; order Burkholderiales; family Burkholderiaceae_C; genus Ramlibacter. Next base: position 23 of record JAJNBO010000478.1, read on the forward strand.
CTGGCCTTGCTGCGCAAGCGCGCTCACCCAGCGCTCGTGCGCGCGCGCATGCCCGGCCGCGTCGTGCTGCTCGCCGATCAGCACGACATCGACCCCGGTGACGCGCTCGGGCTCCGGAGCGAGCGGGACGCCGGAGCAGGCGGCGAGGAGCAGGGTGGCGATGACAGGAACTGGAAAGCGCATGCACCGATACTAGCGGCGCGGCGTCGTCGATGCCGTACCGAGTTGCTTCGCGATGTCTCCCCCCGTGCTCCTGCGCAACGCCCTCACCCTTGTCCTGGGGCTGGCCGCGGCCCTCCTGTGCGTGCGGCTGCGCACGCCCATCCCGTGGATGATCGGGCCGCTCGTCGCCGTCTCGCTGGCCTCCATCCTCGGCGCCCCGACGCGATCGTGGCCGCCGATGCGCAACGCGGCGCAATGGATCATCGGCTGTGCGCTGGGGCTCTACTTCACGCCGCAGGTCACCGCGCTGGTGGGCAGCCTGTGGTGGGCGATCGTGCTGGCGGTCCTGTGGGCGCTCGGCCTCGGTTGGGCTTTCGGGCGCTGGCTCCACGGCCGGCACGCCGACCGCATCGGCGGGGACGAACGCACGCGCTGGGCGACCACGTATTTCGCCGGCGCGATCGGCGGTGCGTCGGAAATGACGCTGCTGGCCGAACGCGAGAACGGCCGCGGGGACCTGGTGGCCGCTGCGCACAGCGTGCGCCTCGTCATGGTCACGCTCGTGATTCCGTTCGCATTCCTCTCCATCGGGCTGCACGGGTTGGACGCCACGCTGCCCGGCGCCCGCCGCGTCGATGCCGCTGGCCTCGCGCTGCTGGCGCTGGCCACGCTCGCAGGCGGGTGGCTGATGGCGCGCACCGGTCGCGCCAACCCGTGGTTCATGGGGTCGTTGCTGGCGAGCATGGGCATCACGATGGCCGGGGTGGAGCTGTCCGCCTTGCCCGACGGCGCGAGCAACGCGGCCCAGCTGGTGATCGGCGCGAGCCTGGGCGTGCGCTTCCAGCGCGAGTTCCTGCACGCGGCGCCGCGCTGGCTGATGGACGCAGCCCTTGGCACGCTGGCCATGATCGTCCTGTGCGCGGGCTTCGCGTTCCTGTTGTCGTGGGGGACGCACCTGCATCCCGCCACGCTCGTGCTGGGGACGTCGCCGGGCGGGATCGCCGAGATGGCCATCACGGCCAAGGTGCTTCAGCTGGGAGTGCCGGTCGTGACCGCGTTCCAGGTCTGCCGGCTGGTGGCGGTGCTCGTGCTGGTCGAGCCGCTGTACCGATGGGTCAGGCCGGGCCGCAGGGGCCCGGCAGCTTGAAACGCGTCAGTGGATGACGAGCGGGTTCTGCGCAAGCTCGGCGTAGCCGTCGAGCGTCTCTTCCACCTCTTCCTGGGTGGGCGTGTTCAGTTGCCAGGCGTTGATCTGGCGCTGGAAGGCGTCAGCCCAGGAACCGTCGAGATAGACCTCCTTGTTGGAGCGCTTGTCCACGATCTCGAAGCCGTGCCGGACCATCTGCGGGTGGGTTTCGCCCTCTGCGGGCTCGTTGGCCTGCAGGTGCACCACCACGAAAGAATCGGAGTCATAAAGCATTTGCATGATCTGTTCCTTTTGCCTGTAGCTGGCTGCGAGACGCTCCGATTCAAGTAGTCACTCAACCAGAACACCGCAGGCACCGGCCGGATTGGCCATGCACTCAATTTAGGCCGGGCCCTTCTCAACCCCTGTCGGTTGAGGACCACCGCTGATCGACCGCGTCACCGTTGGGGTTTGTCAGACGCAGGCGCACCGGGGCGTAATCCATGCGGGGCGCGAGCCACAGTTCGACCTTCTGGTCGTACTCCTTTCGCGGCAGCCGTTGCAGCTTCAGGGCGCGAACTTCGCCCCCGGGCAGGCGCAGGTCTTCTTCGCCTTCCACGGAGAAGATCCAATGGTCGGCGTCGCTGGTGCCGGTGGTCGGCAGCGTGATCGTGGCGCCCGGCATGTAGCGCTGCGGGCTGCCGGCGACCAGTGAGGCCAGTTGCAGCACCACGCTCAGGCGGTCCTGCGTGCCTTCGGCCAAGGGCGCTTCCGGCTTGTTGTTGCTGAAGACCAGGCGTTGTTTCTCGCGATCGAAATGCGTGGCCTGTTCGCTGCGGCTCTTGTCGGAGAAGTAGTCGGGGACGAGCCCCTGGGCGGTCAAGCGCCCGACGCTGCGCTGCACGCGCGACGGCCGGCCCGGCATCGAAGCTTCGAGCCGCGCCTCGTACGCCTGCCCGTCATGCCGCCAGGTGAGCTCGGACTGGCCTTTGAAGGTGAGGCCGCGCGCCTGCGCTTCCACTTCGTAGTGGAGGCTGAGTGCTGGAAGGACGGACACGGGCATAGCCGGTGGCGGTGAGGAAATGGTGGGCGCAACCGGAGACGCTGCCGCGATCTCGGGTGCAGCAACGCGGGCGGTCGGTGCGATGGGCGCGGGTCGAGGCGCCGGCCGCGGGCGGACCACCGGAGCCGGCGCAGGCGGCACGAGCGGAGCGGGAGCGAGCACCGGCGTAGGCGGGGGCGGCGGCGGCGGCGGGGTCGAGATCGTCCGTGTGTGGAAGGAGGCCGATACCGGCGCGGTGAACTTCTCGCCTTCCGGCTGCAGCAACAGCACGTGCACGGCAAGCACGGCCACGGTCAGCGGCGCCAGCCGCCGCAGTGTCGCTGCGGCCGGCGCCCGGTTCACCCTCGGTGGCCCAGGTCGCTGGACAACTGCGCGGCGGCCGCGCGCAGCGGCTTCTCGACGGCGCCGCCCCATTCGGGGTCGAAGCTGCCCGCGGGCCCGAGCGCCACCATGCCCAGCGCCATGTGGCCGTCGGCGTCGAACACCGGAAAGCAGAAGGCGACGATGCCGGGCAGCAGCGTGTCGACCACGCGCGAG
>JAJNBO010000479.1 GCA_021156245.1 Ramlibacter sp.
CAGGGACCCGGCGTGATCGAGGGGTCCTGCAGCCGCACGTCGAGCGATGCGAACCGGCCCCGCCAGGCAGACGGCGACAGCGTGCCGCCGACCCGGCCCGCGACGGCGAGATCCACCTTGCGCTGTCCGCGCTCCGCCTGGCCGCGCAGCTCGAGTGCGGCGTCGCGCAGCCGGCCCTGCACCTGCAGTTGGGCCTCGCGCACCGACCACGGCAAGGGCTGGCCGTCTTCCGCCTTCACCGGCGGCTGCCAGGCGACGTTGCGCAGCGTGGCGCGCGCCTGCACGGCAGGGTCCTGCCAGCCGCCCTGCCAGGCCACTTGCGCCTGGGCCTGCCCGCGCACCGCGACGCCCTCGAGCAAAGGGCCGAGGACCGGCCAGCGCGCGAGCCAGCGTTGCGCGACGGCCAGGTCGCTGGAACTCGCGTCGGCCGTGCCTTGCCCCCGTGCCGGCGAGACGCTGCCTTGCGCCTGCGCGTTCAGGCCCGGCGCGCGCAACTGCAACTTGCCGCTGCCGGAACGCTGTGCGAGCTGCAGCGCGAGCTGCCCTTGCGCGACGGCGTCGCTGGTGCGCACACGCAGCTGCGCCAGTGTCAGCGTGTCTGCCTCCCAACTGCCGCGGGCGAGCGCGTCACGCAGCGCCAGCGCCCCGACCGCGGACGCCAGCGCATCCCGCCTGGCGGACTTGCGTGGCGGGCCCGCCTGCAGGTTGACATCGAAGTCCACCTTGCGTCCTTCGCCCGACAGCTTCACCGGCCCGCTCAGCGGCAAGGCGGCGAGGCTGCCGTGCACTTGCGAGGGATCGACATCGGAGATGCGGCCATCGAACTGCCAGCCCGCGCCCTCCCACCGCCCGCTGCCGCCGACCGTGCCCCCGCCCACGCTGGCCTCGAGCGACTTCACCAGGGCGGTGCCGTCGCGCCACTCGCCCTCTCCGCGCGCCGTATGCACCGGCAGGCGCTCCGCATCCCACGGGCCGGGCCTGGCATTGGTCACGTCGGCTTCGATGCGCCAGCGCGTCGCGCCTGCCGGCACGATGTTCGCGCGGCCGGACAGCTGCGTCTGGGGCGCGGCGGGCCAGAACAGGGCTAGGTCGAGCCGCCGGAAGTCGGCGGTCGCGCGCGGCACCGGCATCTTCTCGAACGGCGTGATGTGCGCCGTGGCGGTCGCCTGCGGCAGCTCGCCGCCGCCGGAGCCCGTGACCTGCAGCTGCGCGCTGGCATCGAGGGCGACCGCCGGGCCGCGCGCCTGCACCTGGAAGTCGAGCGGCACCTTGGCGCCGCCTCCCGGCACCGGCGCCTGGAAGCGGCCGGCCAGCCGGGCGTCCAGCGTCAGGGGGGGCAGCGCCAGCAGCGTGCCCTCGCCGCGGTAGTCGCCGCCGGCGAACTGCAGCGATCGCAGGGCGAGCTGGTGCCGACCGCCGTCGAAACCGTACTGCGCCGAGAGCTTCGTCGCATCCACGTCGGTGCGGCCGCGGTATTCGAGGCGCCCGACCTCGAGTTCGTCGACGAACACGCGCCAGGGGAGCGACAGGTTCGCGGGCGGCTTCATGGGCTCCTGTGAAGCGGCGCGCGTGTCCGTCACGCGGACGCGGGCCGCCTTCACTTCCTGCAACTGGAGCGTTCGATTGAGCAGCGCTAGCGGCTGCCATTCCAGACGGATGTCCTCGGCCTCCAGCAGCAATCCATCCTTCTCCCAGGCCATCCGGCGGATGTTCCACCCACCGCGCAGCGAGCCCTTCACCCCGTCGGTCTCCAGCGGCTGGCCGCGCGCCACCCGCTGGAGCACCCATTCCAGCGAGCCCTCCTGCCCCGCCCACCACCAGACCAATGCGGCCGACAGCGCGAGCAGCAGCGCGAGCCCGACGAGGATGCGGGCCGCCCAGGTGGCGGCGCGTGTGCGGGACACGGTCAAAACACGAAACCCGCGGTGAAGTGCAGGCGGAACCGGCGGGCCTGCACGCCATAGGCGATGGCGGCCTCGACGGGGCCGAGCGGGCTGCGCCAGCGCACGCCCGTGCCCACGCCGAATTTCGGGCGCATGTCGCCGATCCGGTCCGCCACCGCGCCCACGTCCACGAACAGCGTGTGGTCGAAGGCCGTCGGCTGCCCGCGCCGCACGATCGGCTTCTGCCACTCCGCGCTGCCGACCCCGAGGTACCGGCCCGGCCCGACCAGCCCCTCGTCCAGTGGCACGCCGATGTCGAGGAACTTGTAGCCGCGCACGGTGGTGTCGCCGCCGGTGCGGAACAACTGGGTGGCCGGGATCGGCGCCCCGGACTTCGCGAACACGGCGCCGGCTTCGGCGCGCAGCTTGAGCGTGCCGCTGCCCAGCGGCCGGTAGGTCAGCCCCCGCAGGATCGTGCGCTGGAACGGCTCGTTCACGCTGCCCAGGGTCACGCCCGCGCCCAGCTCGAAGCCCACGCCGTAGCCGCTGGTGGGCAGCTGCAGGTTGTCGAAGTAGCGGCCGGTCCACACGTAGTTGACGCTCACCGCGGAGCCCTGGCCCGTCTCGAGCGGGGTCAGCACCACGTCGCGCGGGTTCTGCACGCTCGATCGCTCGTACTGCACGTACACGTTGCGGTCGATGTGGTCGGTGTTCTGGAAGCGGCCGGTGCGCAGGCGCTGGCTGTGCGTGACGATGCGGTCGTCGTCCAGCCGCTCGCCGCGCGCCAGCACCGACCAGCGCCAGCCGTCCTCGTCGGGGATGGCGATCCATTCGGTCTGCGCGAACGGGTTCTTCTTCTCCGCCTGCAGCTTGGTGACGGCGCGCCAGCCGATCACCGGCAGGCGGTTGTGCGTGTGCTCCACCGTCGCACGCGGACCGCCGTCGGTGGTGAAGCCCAGGCCCAGCACCACCTTCTGCAGCCGCGCCTCGCGCACCGTCACCTGCACGTCCGC
>JAJNBO010000480.1 GCA_021156245.1 Ramlibacter sp.
GTCGACCATGATCGAGTGGTCCACCACCAGGTCCACCGGCACCAGCGGCTCGATGCGGCCGACGTCCTTGCCCAGGCGCTGCGCGGCGCTGCGCATGGCCGCAAGGTCGGCCAGCAGCGGTACGCCGGTGAAGTCCTGCAGCACCACCCGCGCGACCACGAACGGGATCTCGGTCGTGCGGGACGCGGTCGGCGACCAGTTCGCGACCTGCTCGACATGCTCGGCCGTGATCTTGCGGCCGTCGCAGTTGCGCAGGACGGACTCCAGCACGATGCGCATGCTGATGGGCAGGCGCCGCACGTTGGGATAGACCTTGGCGAGCTCGGGCAGGGAATAGAACTGACCACTGCGGCCGATGCCGGCCTTGAAGGTCTGGAGGGTGTTGGCGAAGGCGTTGGGCATGCGCGTTCTCTCGTTGTTGCTTTCGGTCATTTTGCAGCCAGACGCAGGGGCGGTGCGGCTTTGCCGCACCTCGTTGCACGACGCTCAGCCGACGGGCAGGTAGCGCACGGCCAGCACCCCCTCGATGCTACGCAGTGTGGCCAGCACCTTCTCGCCGACCGCGCTGTCCACGTCCACCAGCGTATACGCCATGTCGCCCCGCGACTTGTTGACCATGTTATGGATGTTCAGGCCGGCCTGCGCCATCGCCGTGGAGATCTGGCCCAGCATGTTGGGGACATTGGCATTGGCGATGGCGACGCGCCAGCGGGTGCCCCGGCTCATCGAGACATTCGGGAAGTTGACCGCGTTGCGGACGTTCCCATGCTCGAGGAAGTCGCGTAGCTGGTCCGCGACCATGGCCGCGCAGTTGTCCTCGGCCTCCCGCGTCGAGGCGCCGAGGTGGGGCAGAGCGACCACGCGGGCATGGCGCAGGATGGCGGCATGCGGAAAATCGCAGACGTAACAGCCGAGCTGCCCGGCATCGAGCGCGGCGACCACCGCCGTGTCGTCTGCCACGCCGTCGCGCGAGAAGTTCAGCAGCACCGATTCGGGCCCCATCAGCCGCAGGTTGGCGGCGTTCACCAGGTGCCGTGTGGCAGCCAGCAGGGGGACGTGCAGGCTGACCAGCCGCGCGTGCTTCAGGACGTCGTCGACACTGGCGGCACGCTGCACCTGGGAAGGCAGGCTCCAGGCCGCGTCGACCGTGATCTCGGGGTCGTAGCCCATCACGTTCATGCCGAGCTTGATGGCGGCATCCGCCACCAGCGCACCGACCTTGCCGAGCCCGATGACGCCCAGGGTCTGGCCGTGCAGCTCGAAGCCCGCGAAGGCCTTCTTCCCCTCCTCGATCGCCTGCTCCAGTGCGGGCGCGGCCGGGTCGAGGTCCTGCACGAAGCGCTGCGCCTGCGGCAGGTGGCGCGCCGCCATCAGCATGCCGGCCAGCACCAGCTCCTTCACGGCGTTCGCGTTGCCGCCCGGTGCGTTGAAGACGGGGATGCCGCGCGCGCTGAGCGCCTGCACGGGGATGTTGTTGGTGCCGGCGCCCGCACGGCCGATGGCGCGCACGGACTCCGGGATCTGCATGCCATGCATGTCCGCCGACCGGACCAGCACCGCATCGGGCGCGGGGACGTCCTTGCCCGTCCGGTAGCGGGGCGCGGGCAGCCTCTCGAGACCAGCTTTCGAGATCTGGTTGAGGACCAGGATCCCGAAAGTGGCCTCAGCCATGGCTTTGCTCGAATTCCTTCAGGTACTGCACCAGCGCCTGCACGCCTTCGATCGGCATCGCGTTGTAGATCGAAGCGCGCATGCCGCCCACGGAGCGGTGGCCCTTGAGCTGCACCATGCCGCGCGCCTGCGCGCCCTTCAGGAATTCGGCGTCGAGTGCCTCGTCCTTCAGCCAGAAAGGCACGTTCATGATCGAACGGTCCTCCTTTGCCACCGGGTTGCGGAAGAAGCGGCTGTTGTCGAGGAAGTCGTACAGCAGCTTCGCCTTGGCGCGGTTGTGCTGCGCCATCGCCTCCATGCCGCCCAGGGCCTTGACGTGCTTGAGCACCAGGCCCGCGATGTAGATCGCATAGGTGGGCGGCGTGTTGTACATCGAGTCCGCTTCGGCCTGGATCCGGTAGTTGAAGGCCGACGGGGTGACCGGCAGCGCGCGCCCGAGCAAGTCGTCGCGCACCACGACGATCGTCAGGCCGGACGGCCCGATGTTCTTCTGCGCGCCGCCGTAGATCAGGCCGTACTTGCCGACGTCGATCGGCCGGGAGAGGATGTCCGAGGACATGTCCGCCACCAGCGGCACCTTGCCCGTCTCGGGCGTCCAGTGGAACTGCACGCCGCCGATGGTTTCGTTCGAGCAGATGTGCACGTAGGCAGCGCCGGGATCCAGCTTCCATTCCGACTGCTTCGGGATCGCGTTGAACTTCGACCCCTCGCTGCTGGCGGCGATGTTGACCGCGCCGTAGGTCTTCGCTTCCTTGGCGGACTTCTTCGACCAGTCGCCGGTGACCACGTAGTCGGCACGGCCGCTCGCGCCCATCAGGTTCATCGGCACGATGGCGTTCTCGCCGATCGCGCCACCCTGCATGAACAGCACCTTGTAGCCGGCCGGGATGCCCATCAGCTCCTTGAGCAGGTCCTCCGTCTCGGCGTGGATGGACATGAACTCCTTGCCGCGGTGGCTCATTTCCATGACGGACATGCCGCTGCCGCGCCAGTCCAGCATCTCGTCCGCCGCCTGGCGCAGCACGGCCTCCGGCAGGGTGGCGGGACCGGGGCTGAAATTGAAGACGCGGGTCATGGGAGCGGGTTCTCGGCGAGCAGGCAAGCGCGGGTGCGCGGGCCTGCCAGCATACAAGATGCCCATGACCCTCCGCGGCTCAGGCCCAGGCCGTGCGCGGGGCGCGCCGCAGGCCGGCCCACTCCAGCGCCGCCAGTGCGCCGACGGCC
>JAJNBO010000481.1 GCA_021156245.1 Ramlibacter sp.
CCCAGGGTGGCCATCCTCCGCGAACAAGGCGTGAACTCGCACGTCGAGATGGCCTACGCCTTCACCGAAGCGGGGTTCGAGGCGGTGGACGTGCACATGACGGACCTGCAATCCGGCCGCCACAGCCTGGCGGCCTTCCAGGGAATCGTCGCCTGCGGTGGCTTCAGCTACGGCGACACCCTGGGCGCCGGCATCGGCTGGGCGCGCAGCATCACGTTCAACCCGGTGTTGTCGCAGCAGTTCCAGGCCTTCTTCGGCCGGCAGGACACCTTCGGCCTCGGCGTGTGCAACGGCTGCCAGATGTTCGCCGAGCTGGCCGACATCATCCCCGGTGCGCAGGACTGGCCGCGCTTCACCACCAACCGCAGCGAACGCTTCGAGGCGCGACTGGCGATGGTGGAGGTGCTGGCATCGCCCAGCCTGTTCTTCCAGGGCATGGCCGGCGCGCGGCTGCCCATCGCGGTGGCGCACGGCGAGGGCTTTCCGAATTTCGCGCACCGCGGCGATGCGTCGAAGGTGCTCGCGGCGATGCGCTTCGTGGACAACCACGGCCAGCCGACCGACAGGTATCCGTTCAATCCGAACGGCGGCGCCGACGGCCTGACCGCCGTCACCACGCCGGATGGCCGCTTCACCGCGCTCATGCCGCACCCCGAGCGCGTCTTCCGCAACATCCAGATGTCGTGGACCGCGGGCGATCCCGCGGCCTTCAGCCCGTGGATGCAGATCTGGCACAACGCACGCAAGTGGGTGGGATGAAGGACACGCAGCACCAGCCGGGACGCGAGCCCGAGCCGCATGGCGCGCCGGTGCGCCGCTTTCGCGACCCCGCTTACTCGCCCATGGCCGAGGACCTGGCCGGCGTGCGGCGCGAGATCGACCGCATCGACGACGCGGTCGTGCGGCTGCTCGCCGAGCGCGCGATGTACGTCAAGGACGCGGCGCGCTTCAAGCGCGATGCCTTCCAGGTCAGCGCGCCGGCGCGCCAGGAGCAGGTGTTCTCGCGCGTGCGCGAGCTGGCGCAGCGGCACAACCCCGCCTTCAACGGCGGCTTCGACGGCCTGCCGCAGGTGGTGGAGGCCGCGTACCGGGCCCTGGTGGCCGGGTATATTGCATGTGAACAAAACTATTTCGGCGCCACCGAGCCGGTCGCGCCCGCAGACAAGGAAAGCCCGCAATGAACGCAAGACGCCACCTCCTCTCCGCCCTGGCCGCCATCCCCGCGGTGATCGCCGCTCCCGGCGTGTTCGCCCAGGCCGACTACCCGAACAAGCCGATCCGGCTGCTGGTTCCCTTCGGCCCCGGCTCCACCCCCGACGTGTTCGCGCGCACGCTCACCGAGCATGCGGGCAAGACCCTGGGGCAGTCGATCGTCATCGAGAACCGCGCGGGCGCTGGCGGCAACGTGGCGACCAACCTGGTGGCCAAGGCCGCGCCGGACGGCTACACCATCGGCGTGTCGATCACCGGCCCGCTGGTGAACAACACGATGATCTACGACAACCTGCCGTACGATCCGTTCAAGGACATCCAGCCGATCACTTTCGGCGTGCACCAGGGCAACGTGCTCGCCGTGAGCAGTTCGCTCGGCGTGAACAACATGCGCGAGCTGATGGCGCTGCTGCGCGCCAACCCCGGCAAGTACAACTACGCGTCGGTGGGCGTCGGCACCCTGTCGCAGCTGAGCATGGAAGCCATCAAGGCGCTGACCAACAGCTTCGTGGTGCAGGTGCCGTATGCCTCGTCGCCGGCCGCCGTGATGAGCGTTCTGCAGGGCGACACGCACATGGTCAGCCTGGCGCCGCTCGCCGTGATGCCGCAGGTGCAGGCGGGCAAGATGAAAGTGCTGGCCGTTTCCACGGCGAAGCGCCTGCCGCAGCTGCCGGACGTGCCCACCTTCCGCGAGTCCGGCGTGGCGCTGGACGGCAGCGCGTGGATCGGCGTGATCGGCCCGGCCGGCATGCCTCCGGCCGTCGTGCAGAAGCTGAACCAGGCCTTCGCGGGTGCGATGCGCGACCCCGCCGTCATCGCCAAGCTGCGCGCCCAGTACATGGAGCCGGAGCCCGGCACGCCGGAACAGTTCGCGGCCTACATGCGCGAGGAGCGTGCGAAATGGGGCCCGGTGATCAAGCGGGCCGGCATCAAGTCCGAGTGATGCCCGGGCGCTAGGCCGCGCCGCGCGGCGCCACCGCGGCGCCCTCGATGCGGTGCCGCTGGAGGGCGTCGGCGACGAAGCCCGACGCCTTCATCTCCTCGATGTAGGCACTGAGCCAGGCTTGCGCGGCCGTGCGGCCCTTCGGTACGCCCATGGCCTGGTTGATCACCATGAAGCGCCCGGGCAGCAGCCGCACGCCGCCGACGCGGCGGCCATCCATCTCCAGCTGCTGCTTCACGCCCGCGGCCACCTCGAGGTTCTGCGCCAGGAAGTCGTCGACCACCTGGGGTGACGTCGGCACCCGCACGAGGGTGGCCTGCTTCAGTTCGCGCGTGAGGTACAGGTCGTACGCGCTGCCACGCCCGACCGCGACGCGCGTGCCCGCGCGATCCACTTCCTCGTTGCGCTGCAGCGGCGAGCCGTTGCGCACCAGGTACGCACCCTCGATCACCACATAGGGTGCTGTGTATTCCATGTCGGCCGCGCGCACCGGATCGATCGCGACGAAGGCGAGGTCGACCTTTCGCGCCTTGATCGCCTCCACCGTGTTGCCCGCGGAGGTGAAGGTCACCAGTTCAACCGGCAGGCCGAGCCGGCGACCCGCTTCCCGGGCGAGGTCCACCGAGACGCCGCGCGGCTGGCCGTCGTCACCGCGCGCGGCCAGGATCGGGTTGCCGTAGTTGATGGCGGCGCGCAGCTTGCCGGTGGAGCCCAGCTCCGACACGGCAGCGGCCGGCGC
>JAJNBO010000482.1 GCA_021156245.1 Ramlibacter sp.
GACCTGGTCGTCGGCATGCTGCCCGAGCAGGACGGACTGCAGGCCCGCATCCCGCGCGGCGCGTCCCAGCGACTGGTAGCGCGCCTGCCGCGCGGCGTCTTCCGGGCTCTCGCCCGGGGCATTCCGCGCCTGCACGCGCCGCACCTGCAGCGGCACGCCGAGGGTGGCGCACACCTGGCGGCAGTGCTGCGCGAAATCATCGGCTGCGTCCTGCAAGCCGTGGTGGATGTGGATCGCCTGCACCTGGCCGGGCCAGCGTTGCACGGCGGCGAGCAGGAGGACGGTGGAATCCGCTCCGCCGCTGAACGCGACGGCCAGGGGCAGCGGCAGGTCGAGCCCCGCGAGGGCGACCGCCGCCGGATTGGGATCAGCCGGCTTCGGCCTTGGTGTCGGAGAAGCGGCCATAGCTTTGCAGCCGCTCGTAGCGCCGCTCCAGGAGCTCGCGCACCTTCAGGTCGCTCAACTGGCGCCAGGCGTCGTTCAGCGCGCGCTTGAGGAAGGCGGCCATCTGCTTGTGGTCGCGATGCGCGCCGCCCACCGGCTCGTTGACGATCTTGTCGACGAGGCCCAGCGCCTTGAGGCGGTGCGCCGTGATGCCCATCGCCTCGGCGGCATCCTGCGCCTTCTCCGAGGTCTTCCACAGGATGGAAGCGCAGCCTTCAGGGCTGATCACCGAGTAGATGGAGTACTGCAGCATCAGCACTTGGTCGCCGACCGAGATCGCCAGCGCGCCGCCGGAGCCGCCCTCGCCGATGATGGTGGTGATGATGGGCACTTCGAGCTGCGCCATCTCGTAGATGTTGCGGCCGATGGCTTCCGACTGGCCGCGCTCCTCGGCGTCGATGCCGGGGTACGCGCCGGGCGTGTCGACGAAGGTGAACACCGGCAGCTTGAACTTCTCCGCGGTCTTCATCAGGCGCAGCGCCTTGCGATAGCCCTCCGGGCGGCTCATGCCGAAGTTGCGCAGGCCGCGCTCCCTGGTGTCGCGGCCCTTCTGGTGGCCCAGAACCATGCACGGGGTGCCGTTGAAACGGGCCAGGCCGCCCACGATGGACAGGTCGTCGGCGAAATGGCGGTCGCCGTGCATTTCGACGAAATCCGTGAAGATTTCGTTGATGTAGTCCATCGTGTACGGACGCTCCGGGTGGCGCGCGATCTTGGTGATCTGCCACGGCGAGAGCTGGCTGTAGATGTCCTTCGTGAGCTGCTGGCTCTTCTTGCCCAGCTGCTCGATCTCGTCGGAGATGTCGACGGCAGACTCGGTCTGCACGTAGCGCAGTTCCTCGATCTTCGTCTCGAGTTCCGCGATCGGCTGCTCGAAATCCAGGAAGGTCCGTTTCGCCACTTGTACTCCTCTGTGAGCTCGCCGTTGCAGGGGCCGGGTCAGTAGGCCACGGGCAGCGGGTCGAGCGATCTCCAAATATACCAAGTCGCGACCGAGCAATACGGGTTCCAGGCGGCGGCGACTTCCCGGGCGTCGCTGCGGCTCACCGGGTCGCCGGAAAAATAGTTCTTGCTGATGCCGGCGATCAGGCCCACGTCGTCCAGCGGCAACACGTTGGGCCGCATCAGGTGGAAGATCAGGAACATCTCCGCGGTCCAGCGGCCGATGCCGCGGATGCCCACCAGCTCCGCGATGATCTCCTCGTCGTCCATACTGCGCCACGCATCCACGTGGATCGCTCCGGAGTCGAAGTGCAGCGCCAGGTCCACGAGGTATTCGATCTTGCGCGCCGACAGGCCGGCGCCGCGCATGTCGTCCACCTTCAGCTTCAGCACGCTGGCCGGCGTCATGCGCTTGGGCAAGCCCGAGAACTTGTCCCACACGCTCTGCGCCGCCTTCACGGAAATCTGCTGGCCGACGATGCTGCGCGCCAGCGTCGTGAACGCGTCTCCGCGCGACTGCAGGCACGCCGTGCCGAACTGCGGGATCAGCCGCTTCATCACGCGGTCCTTGCGCGTCAGGTACTTGCGCGCCTCGTCCCAGTATTCCGGAGTGGCGAGTCCCCCGGGAACTTCCCCGGCGGTGGTCAAGACGCCGCCTCCCAGGTGGTGCCCGCGGGCGAATCCTTCAGCACGATGCCCTGCTCCAGCAGCTCCTTGCGGATGCGGTCGGCCTCGGCGAAATCCTTCGCCTTCTTGGCGGCGGCGCGGGCTTCGATCTTCCGCTGGATCGTCGACTCGTCCAGCGTCGCGCCGGCTTGCAGGAAGGCCTTGGGGTCGTCCTGCAGGATGGCCAGCGTCGCGCCGAGCGCCTTGAGCAGGCCCGCGCGTTCGGCGGAGCGGGTGCGGTTCACGTCGGCGGCCAACTCGAACAGGACGGCGACGGCTTCCGGCGTGCCGAAGTCGTTGTCCATGGCCGCCTTGAAGCGGGCAGCATGCGGATCGCTCCAGTCGATCGCCACGTCGGCCGGCGCCACCAGGTCCAGCGCGGTGTACAGGCGCTTGAGCGCATTGCGCGCGTCGTCCAGGTGCACGTCGCTGTAGTTCAGGGGGCTGCGGTAATGCGCGCGGACGATGAAGAAGCGCAGCGTCTCGGCGTCGAACTTCTCCAGCACCTCGCGGATGGTGAAGAAGTTGCCGAGCGACTTCGACATCTTCTCGTTGTCGATGTTGACGAAGCCGTTGTGCATCCAGACCTTCGCCAGCGGCACGCCGTTGGCGCCCTCGCTCTGCGCGATCTCGTTCTCGTGGTGCGGGAACTGCAGGTCGGCGCCGCCGCCATGGATGTCGAACGTGTTGCCCAGGAGCCCGCAGGCCATCGCGGAGCACTCGATGTGCCAGCCCGGGCGGCCGCGGCCGTAGTCGCTGTCCCACTGCGCGTCCGCGGGCTCGGTGGGCTTGGCGGCCTTCCACAGCACGAAGTCGAGGGGGTCCTCCTTGCCTTCGGC
>JAJNBO010000483.1 GCA_021156245.1 Ramlibacter sp.
GGCAGCTACACCGAGCGCGAGCTCATGATGGTGAAGGTGCGCGCGGTGGGCAAGGAGCGCGAGGAGATGAAGCGCATGGCGGACATCTTCCGCGGCCGCGTCATCGACGTCACCGACAAGAGCTACACCATCGAGCTGACCGGCGACCAGGCCAAGAACGACGCCTTCCTGCAGGCGATCGAACGCGGCGCCATCCTCGAGACGGTGCGCACCGGCGCCAGCGGCATCGGCCGCGGCGAGCGGATCCTGCGCGTGTAGAACACCCCCCTTTCACAACCAACCCGGACAAGACGGATTCTTAGGAGAGACCATGAAGGTTTATTACGACAAGGACTGTGACCTGAGCCTGATCAAGGGCAAGACGGTCGCGATCATCGGCTACGGTTCGCAGGGCCACGCGCACGCGCACCGAAGTGGGCGACGCCGTCAAGGCCGCCGATGTCGTGATGATCCTGCTGCCCGACGAGCAGATCGCCACCGTGTACAAGAACGACGTGGAGCCGAACATCAAGCAGGGCGCGTCCCTGGCATTCGCGCACGGCTTCAACGTGCACTACGGCCAGGTCGTGCCCCGCGCCGACCTCGACGTGTGGATGGTCGCCCCCAAGGCTCCCGGCCATACCGTGCGCAGCACGTACACCCAGGGCGGCGGAGTGCCCCACCTCGTGGCCGTGAGCGCCGACAAGAGCGGCAAGGCCCGCGACCTGGCGCTGTCGTACGCGATGGCCAACGGCGGCGGCAAGGCCGGCATCATCGAGACCAACTTCCGCGAAGAGACGGAAACCGACCTGTTCGGCGAGCAGGCCGTGCTGTGCGGCGGTACCGTCGAGCTGATCAAGGCCGGCTACGAGACGCTGGTGGAAGCCGGCTACGCGCCCGAGATGGCGTACTTCGAGTGCCTGCACGAGCTCAAGCTGATCGTGGACCTGATCTACGAGGGCGGCATCGCGAACATGAACTACTCGATCTCCAACAACGCGGAGTACGGCGAGTACGTGACGGGCCCGCGCATCATCACCGACGAGACGAAGAAGGTGATGAAGCAGGTGCTCAAGGACATCCAGACCGGCGAATACGCCAAGAGCTTCATCATCGAGAACCGCGCCGGCGCGCCGACGCTGCAATCCCGCCGCCGCCTGAACGCGGAGAGCTCGATCGAGGTGGTGGGCGAGCAGCTGCGCGCGATGATGCCCTGGATCAAGAAGAACAAGCTCGTGGACCAAACGAGGAACTGATTCGCTTCGTCATTCCCGCGAAGGCGGGAACCCAGAGCTTTCAAGAAGCGGCCCTGCGGGGCCGCTTTGTTTTGGGAGCCCTGGGTCCCCGCCTCCGCGGGGATGACGAAGTACGCCTTACACTTCCATCCATGCACGACGGACACGACGACGAACACCTGGGCGATGGCCTGGTGGTGCGCAAGCGCCGCAAGGGCATCTACATCCTGCCCAACCTGTTCACGCTGGCCGCCTTGTTCGGCGGCTTCTATGCGGTCGTGATGGCCATGAACGGCCGTTTCGACATGGCGGCCATCGGCGTCTTCAGCGCGATGGTGCTGGACAGCCTGGACGGCCGCGTGGCGCGCATGACCAACACGCAAAGCGCGTTCGGCGAACAGATGGACTCGCTGTCCGACATGGTGTCGTTCGGCGCCGCGCCGGCGCTCATCGCGTACGAGTGGGCGCTCAAGGGCCTGGGTCGCTGGGGCTGGATCGCGGCCTTCGTCTACTGCGCCTGCGCCGCGCTGCGCCTGGCGCGCTTCAACGTCAACACCGCGGTGGTGGACAAGCGATTCTTCCAGGGCCTGCCGTCGCCGGCGGCGGCGGCGCTGGCCACCGGCTTCATCTGGATCATGACCGAGTACGAGGTGAAGCCCTACGACGTGGCCTGGGTCATGTTCGGCGTGGCGCTGTACTCGGGGCTGACGATGGTGACCAACGTGCCCTTCTACAGCTTCAAGGACATCCAGATGAAGAAGAGCGTGCCCTTCGTCGTGATCGTCCTGATCGCGCTGGGCATCGCGGTCATCAACATCCACCCGCCCATCGTGCTGTTCGGCATCTTCGTGGTCTACGGCCTGTCGGGCTACGCGCTGTACTTCTGGCGCAAGGCGCGCGGCGAGCGCGCCAGCGTGATCAGCACGTCGACGGACGAGCCGGAAGAGAGCGGGCTGCATCGCTGAAAGCCCTGGATTCCCGCCTCCGCGGGAACGACGAGTCTTGTGATACATTGATGACATGAACCGCATTGCGCTGGCCCTACTACTCATCCCCCACGGGCGGAGACGGTAGCGCGCGCGCATTTTCCGGATCAACGGCCCGTTTGCACCAGCAGCGGGCCGTTTTTCTTTTGGGGCTGCTGGTCCACCTTCCCAAGCGAGAACTCCGATGCCGATGTTGAAGAACCCCGCCAGCAAGTACCGCCCCTTCGCGCCCGTGCGCCTGGCCGACCGCACCTGGCCCGACGCAGTGCTGTCGAAGCCGCCCGTGTGGTGCAGCGTGGACCTCCGGGACGGCAACCAGGCGCTGATCGAACCGATGGACATCCCGCGCAAGCTGCGCATGTTCCAGGCCCTGGTGGCCATAGGCTTCAAGGAGATCGAGGTCGGCTTCCCCTCGGCGTCCCAGGTGGAGTTCGACTTCGTGCGCAAGCTGATCGAGGAAGACCTGGTGCCGCCGGACGTGACGATCCAGGTGCTGACTCAGGCGCGCGAACCGCTCATCCGCCGGACCTTCGAAGCCCTGCAGGGCGCCCGCCGCGCCATCGTGCACCTGTACAACGCCACGGCGCCCGTGATGCGCAGGGTGGTGCTGGGTCTCGATGAGGACGGCATCGTGGAACTCGCAACTTCGCAGGCGCGCCTTTTCCGCGAGCTCGCGGCACGGCAGCCGGACACCCAGTGGGTGTTCCAGTATTCGCCCGAGATGTTCTCGGGCACGGAGCTCGCGTTCGCGAAGCGCGTGGTGGATGCGGTCACCGCGGTGTGGCAGCCCACGCCCGAGAACAAGTGCATCGTGAACCTGCCGTCCACCGTGGAGCATTCCACGCCGAACATCTTCGCGGACATGATCGAGTGGATGCACCGCCACCTCGCGCGGCGCGACAGCATCGTGCTG
>JAJNBO010000038.1 GCA_021156245.1 Ramlibacter sp.
GCTGTTGGGCGGGATGATGCAGACGTCGTCGTGGAAGTCGACGAAGCTCTTCTCGTCGAAGTTCTTCGGGTCCACCACCGTGCTGTGGATGTTGGTGAACACCTTGAATTCGGGCGCGCAGCGGATGTCGTAGCCATAGCTCGAGGTGCCATAGCTGATGACGCGCCGCCCCTCGACCTGCCGCACCTGGCCGGGCTCGAAGGGTTCGATCAACCCATGTTGTTCCGCCATGCGGCGGATCCACTTGTCGCTCTTGATGGTCATCGGGGGCTCCTCGGCGGCATTTTAGGGGGCCGCCCGGACCACCCCGTCGACGGCCACCTGCGCGATGGCCCGGTCGTCTCCCAGCACGATGAGCGAGAACAGCAGTTCGTCCAGGTGGCGCGCATGCGCCATCTTGCGCGCCAGCAGCGGCGTGGCCTGCGGGTCGATGACGATGAAGTCCGCCTCGCAGCCCGGCGCCAGGTTGCCGACGACGCCTTCCAGGCCCAGGGCTTGCGCGGCGCCGGCCGTGTGCTGCCACCACAGGTTCTGCGGGCTCAGGCTCACGCCGGGCTTGGTCTGCCCTTCCCGGCCCACGTAGTAGGCCGCCAGCATCGTGTGGAAAGGCGAGAAGCTGGTGCCGCCGCCGACGTCGCTTGCCAGTCCATGCTTGAAGCCAACGCGGCGGGCGCCCTCGTAGTCGAAGAAGCCGCTGCCGAGGAACAGGTTGCTGGTGGGGCTCACCGCGGCCGCCGCTCCCGTGTCGCGCATCAAGGCGCGGTCTTCGTCATCGAAGTGGATGCAATGCGCGTAGATCGCCCGATCGCGCATCAGGCCGAAGTCCTGGTAGATCGACAGGTAGCTGCGCGCCGCCGGGAACAGCTCGCGCGCCCAGCGGATCTCGTCCTTGTTCTCCGCCACGTGCGACTGGATCCACACATCGCCGTACTGCGCCGCGAGTTCACCGGCGCCGCGCAACTGCGCCTCGCTGCAGCTGGGAGCAAACCGCGGGGTGATGGCGTAGCCAAGGCGGTCTTTTCCGTGCCAGCGCCGGATCAAGGCCTCGGTGTCCAGCAGCGACTGCTGCGTATCGTCCCGCACGCCATCGGGCGAATGCCGGTCCTGCAGCACCTTCCCCGCGATCATGCGCAGGCCCCGCTGCTGCGACGCCTCCATCAGCGCGTCCACCGAATGCGGATGCGAGGTGCAGAAGGTCAGCGCCGTGGTCACGCCGTTGCGCAGCAGCTCGTCGAGGAACACCTGCGCGACGCCCGTCGCGTACGCATGGTCCGAGAAGCGCGCCTCGTGCGGGAAGGTGTAGTCCTCCAGCCAGGGCAGCAGGCCCTCGGCCGGCGAGCCGATCACGTCGGTCTGCGGGAAGTGCACGTGCAAGTCGATGAAGCCCGGCGCCAGGATCTTCCCGGGCAGGTGTGCGACCTGGACGCCCGGATAGTTGGCGGCGAGCGCCTGGTAGCTGCCCGCGGCACGGATCACCTTGCGCCCGTCGCTGCCGGGGCCGACCACCAGCAGCCCGTCCTGCTCGTAGCGGGCGGATCCATCGTCGGCGAAGGAGAGGAGGGCGGCGCGGTAGGCGTGCATGGCCGCTATTGTCCGGCCTTGCCCTGGACGCCCGATACGAGAAACTTCATATCCAGTATCTGGTCGTCCGTCAGGACCTTGCCCCTGGCGACCACGGGCTTGCCATCGTTGTCGGCGATCGGGCCCGCGAACGGCTTGAGCTTGCCGGAGGCGATGTCCTCCTGGCGCGCGAGCACTTCGGTTTGCACCGCCTTGGGCACCTTGCTGCCGAACCAGCCGACCCGGATCATCCCTTCCCGCACGCCGCCCCACCGCTTGACGGGCTTCCAGGTTCCCTCCAGCACCGCGCGGGTACGCTCCTTGTAGTAGTCGCCCCACTGGTGCGTCACGGCCAGCACCTGCGCATCCGGCGCCACCTTGCGCATGTCGGAGTGGTAGGCGATGGCGAACTTGCCGCGCTCCTGTGCCGCGGCCATGACAGCCGTCGACGCGGTGTGGAACGCGAGCACGTCCGCGCCCTGGTCCATCAGCGCCATGGCGGCATCGCGCTCCTTGCCGGGGTCGAACCACGCATTGAGCCAGACCACCTTCACCTGCGCCTTCGGATTCACGGACCGCATGCCGAGCGTGAACGCGTTGATGCCTTGCAGCACCTCCGGGATCGGAAAGCCGGCGACGTAGCCTGCCAGACCGCTCTTCGACATGCGGGCCGCCGCAACCCCGGAGAGATAGCGGCCTTCGTAGTAACGCGCGTTGGTGGCCGCCACGTTGGGCGCGGTCTTGTAGCCGGTGACCGATTCGAACTTCACCTCCGGGAAGTCCTTCGCCACTTTGAGCGTGGGCTCCATGTAGCCGAAGCTCGGCGCAAAGATCAGCTTGTGCCCGGTCTGCGCGAGATCGCGGATCACGCGCTCCGCGTCCGGGCCTTCCGCCACGTTCTCGACGAAGGACGTCTTCACGCGATCGCCGAACGCGGACTGCACGGCTTGCCGCGCGTCCTCGTGCTGGCGCACCCAACCTGCGCCGGTGAGCGGCGCGACATACACGAAGCCCACCTTGAGCGGCTCGTTCTTCTGCGCGTGCGTGGGGAATGCGAAGCAACTGGCCGCCATGGCGATGGCGGCGAGGTTTTTGTACATGGTGTTCCTCTACATGGCCCCGGTTCGACAAAAGAAAAAGGCCGCCGGGGCAGCGACCTCATGCATGCATTTTAAGCGCGCGAACGGCTAGCGCCGACTGCCCGGCCCACGAATGCGCTTGATTTGTATAGAAGTGGGCGGCGACCTGCAGTCCGCTTGACCGCGCGCCGCGCTGCGAGACCTAGACCTCGCCTCCATCGCCTTTCGACGCGGTGCCTTCGGCGGCCGCCGGCCGCATGCGCAGCCAGCGGCGCACGATCTCCGCATCGCGGATGCGGGTGACCTTGCTGGCCGAGTCGAGGAACACCATGATCAGGTTGCGGTCCTTCACCTTGGTCTGCACCACCAGGCACTGGCCGGCCTCGGAGATGTAGCCGGTCTTCTGCAGCCCGATCGGCCAGTCCCCTTCGCGCACCAGCCGGTTGGTGTTGACGTACTGCAGCTCGCGTTTGCCCAGGTCGAGCAGGTAGCCCGGCGAGGTGCTGTACTTGCGCAGCAACGGGCGTTCGTACGCAGCGTCCGCCAGCGTCGCCAGGTCGCGCGCGCTGGACCGGTTCTCGCTGGACAAGCCGGTCGGCTCGACGTAATGCGTCTGGTCCATGCCGAGCTGCCGGGCCTTGTTGTTCATCGCGGCCACGAAGGCCGTCTCGCCGCCCGGATAGGTACGCGCCAGGGCGTGCGCCGCCCGGTTCTCGCTCGACATCAGCGAAAGATGCAGCGCCTGCCCGCGCGTCAGCCCGGTGCCGACGCGCAGGCGCGAGCTGCTGCCCTTCAGGCGGTCGACGTCCTCGGCCGTGATGGTGATGCGCTCGTCCAGCGGCAGCTTCGCGTCGGCGATGATCACGGCGGTCATCAGCTTGGTGAGCGACGCGATCGGCCGGATGTCGTCGTCGTTCTTGCCGAGGAGCACCTGGCCGGAGTCCTGGTCAATCACGTAGGCCACGCTCGCCTTCAGCACCGGCTTGCCATCGACCAGGCGGAACGGCGCCGGCGCCGGCGCCCTCCGGGCGGTGAAACGCTTGCCCTTCCGGGTCTTCGCCTTGGAGACCCTGGCCTTGACGGTCCTGGCCTTCACGACCTTGGTCTTCACGGTCTTGGCCTTGACCGTCTTGGCCTTCACCGTCTTCGCGGGCCGCCTCGCCTCCGCCTGCGTCGAAAAGCTTCCCAGTGTGGCGGCCATGGCGACCGCGAGAAGCGCGCTTGCTATCCGTGTTGTCGGATGGAATCCCATGCGCGCTAGGGGCACGCTCCGACACGATAAGTTCCCCGCTGAAACAAACTCAGCGGGTAAAGCGGGGAACCTGAAGTCCTTCGTATGCAGAAGCGAAGGGGGTCAGGCGAACGAAGCGAACACTTCGTCGATGCTTTCGATGGCCTTGCGCTTCGCCCCGGGCGAGGCGAAGCTGCCTTCGAAGCTGTTGCGGGCCAGCCGGTAGGCGTGCTGCGCATCGAGCCCGGTGGCCGCGAAGGTCTGCAGAAAGTTCTCGTTCATGTAGCCGCCGAAGTAAGCCGGGTCGTCGGAGTTCACGGTGGCCATGAGGCCGGCGTCCAGCAGCGCGCGCAGGTTGTGCTGCCCGAGCTCCGGAAAGACCTGCAGCTTGAGGTTCGACAGCGGGCAGACCGTCAGGGGGATGCGGTCCTGCGCCAGCCGCTTCATCAGCGCCGGATCCCTGGCGGACTGCACGCCATGGTCGATGCGCTCGACCTTCAGCACGTCCAGGGCCGACCATACGTACGCGGGCGGCCCTTCCTCCCCGGCATGCGCCACGAGGTGCAGGCCTTGCTGCGCGCACTTCGCGAACACGCGCGCGAACTTCTCCGGCGGGTGGCCCACTTCGCTGGAATCCAGCCCCACCCCGATGAAGCGGTTCCGGAACGGCAGCGCCTGTTCCAGCGTCTCGAAGGCCTCTTCCTCGCTGAGGTGGCGCAGGAAGCACAGGATCAGTTCGGCGTCCACGCCGATCCTGCGCGCATCGGTACAGGCGCGATGCAGTCCGTCGATCACGGTTTCCATGGCCACGCCGCGTGCCGTGTGCGTCTGCGGGTCGAAGAAGATCTCCGTCCGGACGACGTTGTCGGCGGCCGCCCGCTGCAGGTAGGCCCAGGCCATGTCGTAGAAGTCCTGCGCCTGCAGCAGCACGCTGGCGCCCGCGTAGTAGATGTCCAGGAAGCTTTGCAGGTTGGTGAAGGCGTAGGCGCGGCGCAGGTCCTCCACGCTCGCGTACGGCAGCACCACCCCGTTGCGCTGCGCCAGCTGGAAGATCAGCTCCGGCTCGAGCGACCCCTCGATGTGGATGTGCAGTTCGGCCTTGGGCATCGCGGCCAGCAGCGCCGGCAGGCGGTCCGCGGGAATGGCGGGGACGTTCGTCATCGCGAAACTCCGAAAGTGATTCCCAGGCGGGAAAGATGGCGCCGGTAGGCGGAGGACGCGCGGTCTGCCGCGGTGTGCAGTTCGGCCCGGAGGTCCAGCGGCAGGCGCTTCGGACGCTGCGATTCCAGCACGGGCTGGTCTTGCCGGAAGATCGTGTCCTGGAAGGCGCGCAGTTTCTCGTCGGGCGATCCGAAGTCGGCCACGGCGAGGCGGAACCAGGCGATGCTGCGCTCGGCATCCGCCGGGCACAGGAACAGCGCGATCGACTCGCGCCAGTCCGGCACGGCGACGGTGCCGGACTCCGGGATCTTGGTGAGCACGGCCGTGTAGGGCGCGGTCACTTCGTAGGTGTACTCCACCTGCGCCGGCGCGGTGGAATGCAGGTTCGACTGCGGCTGCCAGGCCTTGCATTGCGTGGCGCGCAGGCCGGCCGGCGTCTCCTCGACGCGGTAATCGTCGATGGCAGTGGCGCTGCGCTCGCCGAGCCAGCCCTCGTGCACGAAGCCGAAGTGCGCCATGTCCAGGAAGTTCTCGACGATGCGCGGGGCGCTCGTCTCCACGGTGTACGGGCCGCAGTTCAGCTTGCGCAGGCGCGCATCGCCTTCGCCGGCGAACGCCGGCAGTTCCGTCGTGCCGTTCTCGAGCCGCACCCAGACGAGTCCGCCGGCCTCCTGCGCCTCGTGGGTCGTGACGCAATGGCTCGCGGGCGGCGTGAAGGCCGGCAGCGCGGGCACGCGCACGCAGCGGCCGGAGCCTTCGAATTGCCAGCCGTGGTACGGACACTCCAGCCGGTCCTGCTGGACACGGCCGAGCGAAAGCCTCGCGCCGCGATGCGGGCAGCGGTCGGGCCAGGCGTGCACCGAGCCGGCGGTGTCGCGCCAAAGCACGAGGTCCTCGCCCAGCAGGCGCACGGCGAGAGGCTGCGCCCCGATGGCGTCGGCCGAGGCGACGGGGTGCCAGTGTTGACGTTCGATCATGAAAATGCGGGAGCGCTGGATCCCGGCCGTCGCGGGGATGACGGAGAGGGGAAGCCGGGATGACAACATTACGTCATTCCCGCGCAGGCGGGAATCCAGGGCTTTCGGAAAGACAAAGGGCCGCGAACGCGGCCCTCTGCAGTACGCACGTGGCGCTTACTTCTTCTCGCCGCCCGGGACCTTGCCTTCCACGCCCTTGACGTAGAAGTTCACGCCGCCCAGGAACTTGTCGTCGGCGACGGCATCCTTGGCCAGCACTTCCTTGCCGGTGTTGTCGGCGATCGGGCCCTTCCAGATCGCGAACGTGCCGTCCTTCAGGCCGGCCTTGATCTCCTCGATCCGCTTCTTCGTGTCTTCCGGCACGTCGGCGGCGATGGAGACCATGTCGATCGCGCCTTCCTTGACGCCCCACCAGCTCTGGCCGGTCTTCCACGTGCCGTCCAGCGCTTCACGCACGGCCTTGATGTAGTACGGCGCCCAGTTGATGACCGCCGAACCCAGGTGCGCCTTCGGGCCGTAGGCCGTCATGTCGCTGTCCCAGCCGAAAGCGCGCTTGCCCATCTTCTCGGCGGTCTGCAGGACGGCGGACGAGTCGGTGTTCTGGAACAGCACGTCGGCACCGCCGTTGATGAGGGCGGTGGCGGCTTCGGTTTCCTTTGGCGGATTGAACCAGTCGCCGACCCACACGACCTTGGTCTTGACCTTCGGGTTGACCGATTGCGCGCCCATGGTGAAGCTGTTGATGTTGCGCACCACCTCCGGGATCGGCACCGAGCCCACCACGCCCAGCGTGCCGGTCTTGGACATCTTGCCCGCGATCACGCCGGCCATGTACGCGCCTTCATAGGTGCGGCTGTCATAGGTGCGCAGGTTGTCGGCGGTCTTGTAGCCGGTGGCGTGCTCGAACTTCACGTCCTTCGAATCGGCCGCTACTTTCAGCATCGGCTCCATGTAGCCGAAGGTGGTGCCGAAGATCAGCTTGTTGCCCTGGCCGACCATGTCGCGGATGACGCGCTCGGCGTCGGCCGACTCGGGCACCTTCTCGACGAAGCTGGTGACGATCTTGTCGCCGAATTCCTTCTCGATCGCCTTGCGGCCGTTGTCGTGCGCGAAGGTCCAGCCGCCGTCGCCCACGGGGCCGACGTAGGCGAAGGCGATCTTCAGCGGCTCGGCCTTCGGCGCGGGCGCCGGGGCAGCCGGTGCGGCGGCCGTGGGCGCCGGGGCGGGCGCGGGCGCCGGCGGCTCGGTCTTGCTGCAGGCAGCGAGGCCCGCCACGGCAGCCACGAGCGCGGCAGCCTGCAGCAGGGAGCGTTTCTTCAGGTCGGTCATGGGAGTGTCCCTCGGAGTGAAATCTGTGTGAACCACGGTCCAGCGAAGTGCCGATTATGAACCCGGGTAAAACGGCTTTCCAAGCGAGGCGGGCATGTTCACGCGGATCCAGGCCGGGTTCCGCGAGATCAGGGCCAGCACCACGATGGTCGCCAGGTAAGGCAGCATGTTCAGGAATTCGCTGGGGATTTCGACGCCGGTGCCCTGCAGGTGGAACTGCAGCATGGTCACCCCGCCGAACAGGTAGGCCCCAAGCAACACGCGTGCCGGGCGCCACGTGGCGAAGGTGGTCAGCGCCAGGGCGATCCAGCCCTTGCCAGCCACCATGCCTTCGACCCACAGCGGGGTGTAGATGATGGACAGGTAGCCGCCGGCCAGCCCGCACAGCGCCCCTCCCGCGACGACAGCCATCAGGCGGATGCGCCGCACCGGGTAGCCCAGGGCGTGGGCGGACTCCGGCGATTCGCCCACGGAGCGCAGCACCAGCCCGGCGCGCGAGCGGTACAGGAACCACACCAGCCACGCAACCAGCCCGATGGCGACGTACACCATCGGATGCTGGCGGAACAGCGCCGGGCCGAGCACGGGGATGTCGCCCAGCAGCGGGATCGAGAAATGCGGCCGCTCCGGCAGCTTTTCCTGCACGTACTTGATGCCGGCGAAGGCGGAGAACCCGGCGCCGAACAGGCTCAAGGCCAGGCCGGTCGCGTACTGGTTGGTGTTCATCCAGATCACCAGCAGGCCGAAGACGGCCGCGAGCAGCGCGCCGGCGCCCATGCCCGCAAGGAAGCCGATCCAGTCGTTGCCGGTGTGGACGACAGCGACGAAGCCGGCGATGGCGGCGCACAGCATCATGCCTTCCGCCCCGAGGTTGACCACGCCGGCCTTCTCGTTGATCAGCAGCCCGAGCGCAGCGAGCGCCAGCACCGTGCCGGCGTTGAGCATGGAGGCGAAGAGGAGTGCGTAGCTGTCCATGTCAGGCGGCTTTGGCCCCGGCGGGCGGGGCGGACGTGAATCGGATGCGGTAGGCCATCAGCGTGTCGCACGCCAGCAGCGTGAACAGCAGCAGCCCCTGGAACACGCCGGTCAGCGATTTCGGCAGGCCGAGGCGGGATTGCGCCAGCTCCCCGCCGATGTAGAACATGCTCATGAGGATGGCGGAGAACACCATGCCCACCGGGTGCAGGCGGCCCACGAACGCCACGATGATGGCCGCGAAGCCGTAGCCCGCCGGCACGTACGGCGTGAGCTGGCCGATCGGGCCGGCGACTTCCAGCGCGCCCGCCAGGCCCGCTGCGCCGCCGGACACCAGCAGCGCCGTCCACAGGGCCTTGCGCGAAGAGAAGCCGGCATAGCGCGCCGCGGCAGGAGCGAGGCCGCCGACCTGCTGCGCGAAGCCGGCGCGGGTGCGGAACAGGAAGATCCACAGCGCCACCACGCCGGCCAGCGCGATGAACACGCCGATGTTCACGCGCGAGCCCGCCATCAGCCTGGGGACCTGCGTCACGGCCTCGAAGGTCTTGGTCTGGGGGAAGTTGTAGCCCTGCGGGTCCTTCCAGGGCCCGAACACCATGTAGTTCAGGATCAGGCTGGCGACGTACACCAGCATCAGGCTGACCAGGATCTCGTTGGCGTTGAACTTGTCGCGCAGCAGCCCGGTGATCGCGGCCCAGGCCATGCCGCCCAGCACGCCCGCCAGCAGGATCGCGATGAGGATCAGCCGGCTGGTGTCCTTGCCGGCCAGCAACGCCACGCCGCCCGCGACCACCGCGCCGATGACGAACTGGCCCTCGGCGCCGATGTTCCACACGTTCGAGCGGAAGCAGACTGCGAGGCCGAGCGCTATCAGCAGCAGCGGCGTGGCCTTCACCATCAGTTCGCCGATGCGGTAACCGGAACTGATCGGCTCCCAGAAAAACACCCGCAGCGCCTGCACCGGGTCCTTGCCGAGCGCCACGAACAGGATGGCGCCGAGCACCACGGTGATCAGCAACGCCAGGAGCGGCGACGCGATCCCCCAGAACCGCGAGGATTCGGGACGTGCTTCGAGTTTGATCATTTCTGGCCTTCCTCCCTCTCCCTGCGGGAGAGGGCCGGCGTGAGGGCACTCGGCGCAGGCTCCCGCATGGGATGCACCACCCACAACCCGCTCATCCACTCACCGATCTGCGTCACCGTCGCGCGGGCGCGGTCGATCGAGGGCGACAGCCGACCCTTGGCGATGACGTGCAGGCGGTCGCTGATCTCGAACAGTTCCTCCAGCTCCTCGCTGACCACCAGCACGGCGCAGCCGGCGTCGCGCAACGCCAGGATGGCGCCGCGGATCTGGGCGGAGGCGCCGACGTCCACGCCCCAGGTGGGCTGGGACACGATCAGCAATTTCGGGTTGGCGTCGATCTCGCGGCCGACGATGAACTTCTGCAGGTTGCCCCCCGACAGCGACCGCGCCGCCGCGTCCGGCCCGCCCGCCTTGACGTTGAAGCGCTCGATGATGGCGGCTGCCTGCCTTCGCAGCGCCCTGGCATCGATCCAGCCGCTGCGCCCCACCGCGTTGGTCCGCGTGAGCAGCAGGTTCTGCGACAGGCCGAGCCCCGGCACGGCGCCACGGCCCAGGCGCTCCTCCGGCACGAAATGCAGGCCCAGGCGGCGCCGCTGCGCGGGACCGTGACGGCCGACCGGCCTGGCATCCACCTGCACCATGTCCGCCGCTGCCCGCGTGTCCTCCCCCGACAACGCGAACAGCAGTTCCCTCTGCCCGTTGCCGGAGACGCCGGCGATGCCGACGACTTCACCGGCGCGGACTTCGAAGGTGATGTCGTCCAGGTCGTGCCCGAACTGGTCTTCGCGCGGCAATGTGAGGTTCTGCACCCGCAGCACCACCTCACCGGGGGTGCGCTCGTGGTGTTCCAGCTGCGGCGGCTCCGCGCCGATCATCAGCCGCGACAGCGACGCATTGCTCTCGCGCCGCGGGTCGGTCGTGCCCGTCACCTTGCCGCCGCGCATCACCGTGCAGGCGGTGCACAGCTCGCGGATCTCGTGCAGCTTGTGGCTGATGTACAGGATGCTGCAGCCTTCGCTGGCCAGCTGCCTGAGCACCACGAACAGCTTCTCCACCGCCTGCGGCGTCAGCACCGAGGTGGGCTCGTCCAGGATCAGCAGCTTGGGGTTGGTCAGCAGCGCGCGGATGATCTCCACCCGCTGCATCTCGCCCACCGACAGCGTGTGCACGGGACGGGACGGGTCCAGGTCCAGGCCATACTCGCGCGCCTTGGCGGTGATGCTGTGGGTCACCTGGTTGAGCGTCAGGCTCTTGTCGAGGCCGAGCCAGACGTTCTCGGCCACCGTCAGCGTGTC
>JAJNBO010000039.1 GCA_021156245.1 Ramlibacter sp.
GGCGTACCGCAGCGTGTCGGTGGGGAGTTCCCGGGACAGCCTGACGCAGAGGTGCTGGTCCGCCAGGTCT
Source organism: Ramlibacter sp. (assembly GCA_021156245.1). Lineage (GTDB taxonomy): Bacteria > Pseudomonadota > Gammaproteobacteria > Burkholderiales > Burkholderiaceae_C > Ramlibacter. The sequence goes on from JAJNBO010000039.1 coordinate 71, forward strand.
TCGGAATGCATGAAGGGCATGACGAAGAACTGCCGGAGCGCGTCCTCCACCGCTTGGTCGAACTGCTTCGCCAATGCGCCGCGAGCCACGTCGCGCGCCTGCGCGTCGGTCGCGAACATGCGCGGGCTGCCGCGGAAGGCGTTGCGCGGGAACTGGTCGAGCAGGATGCACAGCGCGAGAGCGCCATCGGGCGTCGCCAGCCACCCGTCCAGGTCGCCCCGCGCCGCCGCTTCATGCGTGGCCAGGAAGCGGTCGCGAAACGCCTGGTCGAATCCCGCGTCCTTGCGGAACCAGCGCGAGGGGCCGGCCTCGCGCCAGAAAGCGACGACGTCCTGGGCGGTGGCGGGCGGGGCGGTCATGCCCCGATTCTGCCGCCTCGCATCCTCACGCGTGCTCGCGCCGCGCCTGCACCGGCAGGTCTTCGCTCGCGCCCGGCAGGCCCGGGATGAACGCCGGGGTGCCGCGCCGGTAGACGACGTAGTCCGCGCCGAGCGCCTCCACCAGGTCGCGCTCCTCATGCTTCACGCCCACCAGGATGTACATGCTCATGCCCACCGCGAACAGCAGGTGGCCCACGGTCATCTGCGGCGTGAACCAGAAGGCGATGAGGAACCCCAGCATGATCGGATGCCGCACCAGGCGATACAGCAGCGTGGTGCGGAAGGGCAGCGGCGTGACCGCGCGTTGCACGAGGTTCAGGTACCCCTGCCGCAGGCCGAACAGGTCGAAGTGGTTGATGAGGAAGGTGGAGAGCAGCACGATGCCCCAGCCCAACGCGAACATCGCCCACAGCCCGATCGCGGCCGCCCCTTCGGCTTGCCAGAGCGGTGCGGGGATGGGGCGCCATTGCCACATCACCAGCCCCAGCACCAGGGATGCCGCCAGCACGAAGGTGCTGCGCTCCATCGCGGCGGGCACGAAGCCGGTGAGCCAGCGTTTGAAGGCCCGGCGCGCCATCACCGAGTGCTGCAGGCCGAACAGCGAGATGAGCAGCAGATCCACGAGCAAGGCCCGGCCAAGGTCCGACGCCGTTCCGGTGTCGACGGACTTCGGAACCCACAGGTTGCCGACGAAGGCGACCAGGTAGAGGAACACCGCGAGGAACAGCACATAGGCCACCACGCTGTACAGGAAGATCGCGACACGGGCCATGGCTGGCTCCCAGAGAGTTGAACGAGTGTTCAATTTAAGGAACGCGAGGGGTGCCGTCAAATCCGGAATTGCTACAATGGATTACAAGGACACCCGGCCTGGCCCGCGGTCCGGTTACTTGCACATGCGTTCAAACACCCGCACCGCCGCCCCTCCCGTCGCTCTGCCGGAGCGCGTGGACACCAAGTCCCGCATCCTCGAAGCAGCGTTCCAGCGGCTGGCGCGCGAAGGCTATTCGGCGATGAGCGTGCGCGAGATTGCCAAGGACGCCGGCGTCAACCACGCGCTCATCAACTACCACTTCAAGAGCAAGGACGAGCTCGTCATCGCCGTGCTCGACGAAGCGAACCGGCGGCTGCTCACCCGCCAGCGGCGCCTGTACGAATCACCCGGGAGGTACGCGGACAAGTGGGCCCAGGCGCGCCGCTTCTACGAGAACGACCTGGCGTCGGGCTTCGTGCGGGTGCTGATGGAGCTGTACGCGGCGAGCATGTCCAACGAGAAGCTGCGCGAGGCCTTCCGGCCCCGCATCAATGCCTGGTTCGACGTGATCAACGGCGTGGTGAACGAGGCCGTGCAGCACCACGGCCTGGAGCTCGATTTTCCCCCGGACGTGGTGGCCTGCTGGATCAGCAATTTCTGGATGGGGATGGAACTCGCGATGCTTACCGGAGCGGGCGACCCCAAGCTGCACTTCCGGGCGCTGGACGCGGTGGAGGCGCTGCTGCGGCGCCTGGACGCGCAGCCACCATCGCCGGCGCGGCGAGCCGGCCGCTGAACCGGCGGCGTCGCCGCACCTAGGGGGCCTGTTCCGCCCGGATCCTCGCTTGCCTGGCGTCCGCATCGAACACCAGGCGCTGCGGCCATGCGGGCCAGCGCGTTCCCAGGGCGGCGGTTTCCGGGTTGCCGTGGTCGGCGAAGGCGCCGAGCGATTGCATCATCGCGCGCGACAGCGACACTCGGCCGGGCTCGTTGGTGCGCGTGAACATGAAGCGCGAGTACAGGCTCGGCCCGAAGTTGCCGAACACGAACGGCAGGTCGAAAGTATGCGCGGCGCCGAAGACGGTATCGAACGGCGGCGGCAGTGCGTCCCAATCGAAGCGGTAGGCCCAGACCTCCGGTTGGCGCGAGCGCAGCGCATCGAGCGCGTCGTTGCGGATGGCCTCGAACCACAGCCGGTTCAGTTCGCGCGTGCGGGCGTCAAAGCCCGTGGCCGGCCTGTCCGCCGGCAGGTAGGGCGCGGGAACCCAGTCTTCGATGCGAGTCGCCGGCGGCGCTTCGGGGTTGTAGCCATGCGCCAGGCGGAAGACGGCGCCGTCGTCCAGCAGCCGGCCGTTCACGCCGCCCAGGTCTGGCCGGATGGCGAGCAGCTGCGGAAAGAGCTTGGTCTCGTCGCGAGTGATGCCCGAGAGCACCGGCACACTGACGTAGTGCCCGGCGCGAATGGCAGCGATGGGATCGGTGGCGAGCACCAGGCCATCCGCGATCGGGTTGGAAGCCGACATGCCCAGCGGCGTGAGCCGCGTTCGCACCACATCCAGCAGCGCGTCTGCGCTCTTGCCGCGCAGGTACTTTGCGTTCTCCGTGGCGCCACGCGCCGCCGCCAACGTGGCAGCGGCAGCGGAGTCCGGCGCGAGGCCGTCGGCGACAAGGGCGTGCGTGAGCAGGGCCTGGCCACGGGTGGTCCACACCGAGCGCGGCAGCACGCCCGGAATGCCGCCCCGCGGCAGCGTGGCCGCCGTGGAGATGCCGCCGCTCATGGCGAACACCCGGTGGAACAGCGGTTGCACCCGCGCCGCCAGCAGCGGCGAGCTCAGGAGCGCGTAGACGTTCACGGCACCGGCGGACTGCCCCATCAAGGTCACCCGCGCGGGGTCGCCGCCGAAGCTGGCGATGTCGCGCTGCACGAATTCCAGGGCCTTGATGATGTCCAGCAGCGCGAAATTGCCGGAGTCTTCGGCAGGGTCACCGGTCTTGAGCGCCGGCTGGTCGAGGAAGCCGAAGATGCCCAGGCGATAGTTCAACGTCACCACCACGACGTCCTGCGAGCGGGCAAGGGCCGCGCCGTCGTACAGCGGATCGGCGGTGTAGCCGGTGATGTTGCTGCCGCCGTGCACGAACACGACCACCGGCCGCGGGCCGGCGGCTGCGGCAGGCGACCAGATGTTGAGGTACAGGCAATCCTCCGAGCCCAGCGTGCGGCCCAGCGTGGTGCCGATGGTCTCGTCGTAGCGGTTGTTCAGCCCGGGCCCGTACAGGCGGCCGGTCTGCGCGCAGGCGGCGGCGAACTGCGTGGCCCCACGCGGCTGCGTCCAGCGTTCCGGATCGGCAGGCGCGCGCCATCGCCGCTCGCCCACCGGTGGGGCGGCGAACGGCACGCCCTTCCAGCTGTAGGTGCCGTCGGCCCGGGACGCGTCCTTGCCCACGACCGGCCCGAACGCGGTCTGCCTGTGCGTTCCGGACAGCGTGCCGGTCCCAGCACAACCCGCGAGCAACCCCGAGGCTGCCAGTGCCAGCGAAGCGACCGCCGCGGTGCGAATCAAGATTCCACCTTGATGTTGGCGGCCTTGATCACCTGCGCCCACTTCCTGGCCTCTGCCTCGATGAAGGCACGGAACTCGGCGGGAGAGCCGCCGCGCAACTGCAAGCCGGCGGCTTCCGCCTTGCGCCGCACCTCGGGGTCGGCGATCGCGGCATTGGTTTCGGTGTTGAGGCGCGCCACCACGGCGGCGGGCGTCCCGGCCGGCAGCATCAGGCCGTACCAGCCGTACCCCACGACGCCGGGCACGCCGCCTTCCGCGAAGGTCGGCGCTGCGGGATACAGCGGCGTGCGCGCCTCGTTCGCCACCGCCAGCACGCGCAGCTTGCCGGCCTGCACGTGGGGCATGGCGGTGGAGACCGCCGTGAGCGTGGCGTCGATGCGGCCGGCCAGCAGTTCCGTATAGGCTGGCGCGTCGCCTTGGAACTGCGCGACCAGGCCCTTGCCGCCGGCGGCCCGGATGAACATCTCCGCGGTCAGGTGCGGCGCGGAGCCGGCGCCCGGCGAGCCGAAGGTGAAGCCGTTGGGGTTGGCCTGGCCCCACTGGGCGAACTCGGCCAGGGTCTTGTACGGTGCGTTGGCGTTCACGACCAGGAAGAGCGGCGCGATCGCCGTGCTGATCACGGGCTCGAAGCTCTTGCGCACGTCGTAGGGCAGGTTGGGATACAGCGCCTCGCCGATCGCGATCGGCGCGGCGGCGTGCAGCACGGTGTACCCGTCCGGCGTGGCCTTGGAAGCGAGGTCGTTGGCGATGCGGGTGCCGGCGCCGGGCCTGTTCTCCACCACCACCGCCTGGCCGAGGCGCCCCGAGAGGAAATCTCCCAGCACGCGGGTGAGGATGTCGCTGGACCCACCCGCTGCATAGGGCGAGATCAGGCGGATCGGCCGCGCGGGCCAGGACTGCGCGATCGCGGGCAGCGCCATCGGCGCGAGAGCGGCGGCGGCCAGCAGTTGTCGGCGGGTAAAGGACATGCTTGTCTCCTGGTTGTCTGGTTCGAATGCGGGCGTCAGAGGCGGCGAAGGGGCGGGTAGGCGTAGCGCAGGTCCAGGTGCTCGGCTTGCGGCTGGTACAGGCGCAGCACCACGTAGAAGGGCTCGTCCTGCGGCGCCGGCAGCCAGTTGACGCCGGTGCCGGGGTCCTGCGCCTGCAGGCGGATCGCGAGGCTGCCGTCGGCGTCGGTGCGCAGGCCGGGCGTGCGGTCGCCGATCGAATACCGGCCGATCGGATTGGCGACGAACAGGCAATCGCTGCGGCGGTACATCGTGAGCGACCAGAAGGCTCCCACGCGCGGCCCTCCGTCTGCCGGAAAGCGCAGTTCGTACGCATGCGCGCCGTGCAGCACCTGGCCGTCGGCATCCACTTCAGCCGTGGGATACATCGCCTCCTCGATGCCGAGGGCGCCGATGAGGTTGCGGGCGACGCGTGCCCGCGTGACGAGGTTGTCGCCCCAGTGCGTGCGCACGGCGACCGGAAGCGCCCATCCGTTGCCCAGCCCCTGGGGCTGGTCGCCTTGGCGCAGTTCCTCGTACACCCGCACCAGCGCCGCCGGGAGCGCGGCCGGGTTCGCGGGCCACCATGGACGTTCGCCGGCGGGCAGCGGATTGCGGGCAAGCGCCATGTCGACGATGGTGCGGTATGCCGCCGCGGAGGGAACGCCGGTGTCGCGGGCATCGAGCACCGTGTCCACGCGCAAGGCCGCGTCGCCGCCGTCCGGACGGTGCATGGCGAACTGCGCCTGCAGCGCGCGGACGAGGTCGACGTCCCCCGCCTTCTCGTCGACGAGGATGCGGCCGATCAGCCACACGTCGTCCCCCGGCGCCGCGATCACCTGCGAGATGGCGTCCGGCACCGGGCCCGCCCAGCCCGGACCGTGCACCAGCGTGCGCTGCGCACGGTTGCCGGTGGTGCGGCGCCCGACGTACGCGAACGGGTTGGTCCAGGCATCGAGCAGGCCCAGCGTCCAGTAGCGGTCTGCCATGTCCGGCGTATCGATGACGACCGGCCCTTGCGAGAGATCGAGCCACGCGTTGCTGTAGACCGTGTCGTTGTTGGGGCTCACCACCTCCCGATCGTCCGGGCCGAGCCGGCGGTGCGTGTGGGTGAACCGGTTGACCCAGCGCATGCCCGAGGCCGCGTCGGCGCCGGCGAAGCCGTGGACGGGGTGGCGGCGCCCCGTCGTCGCCGCGCGCATGCGCATCATCTCGAAGAGCGGCAGGGTCTGGACGACGGCCGCACGGCCGGCGTCGAGCGAAGCCAGGGTGGAAGGTGTGGAGAGGTCCATGGCTCAGCCCATCACGCCGGCCTGGCGCAGCGCGGCGATGTCGGTTTCGGAATAGCCGGCCTCGGCCAGAACGCGGGCGCCGTCGGCGCCTGCTTCGGGCGCGGCGGCCAGCGCCGGCGCGGGCGCATCGCCCAGGCGGTAGGGGCGGCCGAGCGCCCGGTAGGACTCGCCGTTCGCCGCGACGGCGTGCACCACGATGTCGCTGCCGGCCACGTCGGGTCCCGCGAGTACCTCGTGGTAGCTGCGCACCGCGCCGCAGACGATCTGCTGCCCGCCCAGCAGCTCGATGCATTCCTGGCTCGTGAATCGCGCCAGGCAGTCCCGCAGCACCTGCCGCAAGTCCTCGCGGTGCCGCACCCGCAGCGCGTTGCTGCGAAAGCGCGGATCGGTCGCAAGTTCCTCGCGGCCCACGGCGCGGCAGAAGCGCTGCCAGTGGTCCTCGGCATAGGCGGACAGCACGATGTGGCCATCGCGCGTGGCCACCAGTTCCGCGGCAGGCGCGTTGTGCGGCTGGCCGTGGCCGATGCGCGTGGGCTCGGGTCCGCCGCCCAGGTACTCGCACCAGGTCGCCGCCTGCAGGTTCAGCGCGGTCTCCAGCAACGACACCTCCAGCGTTTCGCCGCGGCCGCTGCGCTCGCGGCCGAACAGCGCGGCCAGCACCGCCTGCGCGCCGAGCTGCGCGGCAGCGGCGTCGACGATGGGCACGCCCACCTTCTGCGGCAGGCCGCCGGCCTCGCCGGTGACGGACATCAGGCCGCTTTCGGCCTGCGCAGCGATGTCGTAGCCCGGTCGGTCGCGCGACGGCGCGCCGGCGGGAAAGCCGGAGATCGACAGGTAAATGACGCGGGGGAACCGCGCGCGCACCTGGGCCGGGCCGAGCCCGAGCTTGTCGACGGCGCCGGGGCGCAGGTTCTGGACCACCACGTCGCTGCGTTCGATGAGGCGCAAGGCGGCCTCCCTTCCCGCGTCGCTCTTGAGGTCCAGAGCGATGGAGCGCTTGCCGCGGTTGTAGGCCCGGATCATCGATTCGCCGTAGCGGCCGATGTGGCGGGCCTGATCGCCCGACAGGGGTTCGATCTTGGTCACTTCGGCACCGAGCTCCGCGAGCGCCATCGCGGCGCCGGGGCCGGCGATGTACTGGCCGAGGTCGACGACGCGGACGCCGGCGAGCGGAAGGGACGCAGGGGTGGATTCGGGGGAGGGCACGGCGCCACGATACCGGGACGCGCGATTGCCGGAAAATCGAGAATCCTGAAGTCGTGATAGCTTTCGGTGATCACCTCCGCGCCTCCGCCTCCGCCTCCGCCATGCCCGCCCATCCCGACCGACTCGTCCGGCGCCTGCGCCTTCGCCACCTGGAGCTGCTGGTCGCGCTGGCCGACACGGGCACCATGCGCACCGCCGCCACGCGGCTGAACCTGAGCCAGCCGGCGCTGAGCAAGATGCTCGGCGAGGTCGAGGAAGGCTTCGGCGCGCGCCTGTTCGAGCGCAGTCCGCAAGGCCTGGCCGCCAACGGCCTGGGCCATGCGGTGATCTACCGCGCCCGTGTCATGCTGGGGGAGCTGGAACGCGGCCAGCAGGAAGTCGATGCCCTGCGCAGCGGCGGCACCGGCGTGCTGCGCCTGGGCACGCTGTCGGTCACCACGTCGGTGCCGCGCGCGGTGGCCACGCTGCGCCAGCGGATGCCGGGTGCGCGCGTACAGGTCGTAGAAGCGCGCGTGCGCGACCTGGTGCAGCAGTTGCTGGACGGTGAGCTCGATGCGGTCTTCGGCGCCATCACGCCCGAGCTCCTCGCCAGCGAACTGCTGCACCTGCTGCGGCCGGAAGTGCTGCTGCCGGACGAACTTTGCGTCATCGCCGGCACCGGACATCCCGTGGCGCGACGGCGGCGCCTGGCCTGGACCGACCTGCAGGCCGCCGCCTGGATCGCGCCGCCGAAAGACACGCTGGTGCGCCAGGCGCTGATGACGGCCTTCCTCAACGAAGGGTTGGACCCGCCGGAGCCCGCGATCGAGGTGCTCTCGTCCGTCACGATCGGCAGCCTGCTGCGCCTCGATCCGACGCTCGTCGCCGCGGTGCGGCGCGAGCATGCCCAGGACGAACTCGCACGCGGCGGCGCGCAGCGCCTGGCGGTCGGGCCCATGGTGGCGCTGCCTTCGCTCGGCCTCTATACGCGCAGGGCGACCGAACAGCCGTCCCCGCTGGTGCATGCGTTCGCCGAAGCCCTGCGCCGGCACGGCAAGCGTTGACGCGGCGGGCCGCGGCTCAGGCGACGCGGCCCAGTTCCAGCAGCACGGGCTGGTGGTCCGACACCTGCGTGGCCGCATCGATCGCCAGGCTTCGCACCCTGGCCTTCAGCGCATCGCTCACGAAGACGAAGTCGCAGGCGACCGGCTCCGGCCCATAGCGCCGGTCGAAGAGGCGAAAGGTCGGTTCGTGCGGCGCGTCGCCGTGCAGCAGCCGCCAGCTGTCCCACAGCGTGCCTTGGGGCGAAGCCCGGGTCAGTTCGCCGTACTCCGGTTCGCTGGGCTCCAGGTTGAAGTCGCCGCACAGGATCGCCTGCGTGGTGTGCGCTTTCGACCGGAACGGCGAGCCATCGTCGCTCTGCTGCGGCGGCGCCTCGGCTTGGGCGCAGTACGCCAGGTGCAGCTCGCGCAGGGCGCGTGCCTGCGCCATCCGCTGCACCTTCGAGTAGTACTCCAGGTGCGTCGTCATGACCCGCACCCAACCCAGCTGCGGATCCTGCAAGGTGACCACCGTGCACATGCGCGGCATGCTGCGCACGCCTGCGTCGGCCGGGTAGGGCAGCGGATGGTGCTGCACCTGCGCGACCGGCAAGCGCGTGGCGATCAGGTTGCCGAAGCGGCGTCGTTCGCCGCCTTCGAATTCGTCGACCGCGGCGCCGAAGAACAACTGGAAGCCGGGCAGCAGTTGCGCGAGGCGTTCGGGCTGGTCGTGTCCGGCGCCGCCCGCGAGCCTGGGATAGTTGACGGCGATCTCCTGCAGGCACAGCACGTCGAAGTCCGCCAGCGCCCGCGCGCCCTCCACGATGCGCTCGGGGCTGACCACGCCGTCGAGGCCGCAGCACCATTGGGTGTTCCAGGTGACGAGTTTCATGGCTACTTGATCCCGGCGCGCATGAAACTCTGGACGAACTGGCGCTGGAAGAGCAGGAAGGCAATCAGCAGCGGCGCGGAGGTGAGCAGCGTCGCGGCGGTGATGATCGACCAGTCCACGCCCTGGTCGACCGAAGAGAAGACCTGGAGGCCCACCGTGAGCGTGCGCGCGTTCACGCTGTTGGTGATGATCAGCGGCCATAGGAAGTTGTTCCAGTGGAAGCTGATGGAGACCAACGCGAAGGCGGTGTACACGGGCCGCGCCAGCGGAACGTACACGCGCCACAGCGTCTGCAGCGCCGTGGCGCCTTCGACGCGCGCCGCTTCGTCCAGCTCCTTGGGGATGCCGAGGAAGGTCTGCCGCAGCAGGAAGATGGCGAAGGCCGAGGCGAAGTAGGGCAGGCCGATGGCCAGCAGCGTGTCCACCAGCCCGAGCTGCGACATGGTCTTGTAGTTCTCCACCAGCAGGATGTCCGGCATGATCATCAGCTGGACCAGCACCAGGGCGAAGGCGACGTTGCTGCCGCGGAAGGTGAACCGCGCGAAGGCATATGCGGCCAGGGTTGCGAGCACCAGTTGCACGCACAGGATCATCAGCACCAGCACCGTGGTGTTGAAGAAGTAGCGGGCGAAGGGCGCGGCGTCCCACGCGCGGCGGAAGTTGTCCAGCGTGAGCGGCGCCGTCAGGTCGAAGCGGGTCGAATACTCCGGCGCGTGGAAGGCCGTCCACACCGCGTACAGCAGCGGCAGGATCCAGAGCAGCGCCAGCAACCATGCGGCCAGCGTGTCCAGCAACGTCGGCTCGTTGTACGTCCCCATGTCATTCCCGCGCAGGCGGGAATCCAGAGCTCCCGCTTTCAATGCCGTGGGTTCCCGCCTGCGCGGGAACGACGAAGTCTTCATTTGTAGTGCACCCGCTTGTCCAGCACGAAGAACTGGAACAGCGCCACGCTCGCCAGCACCACCACCAGCACCACGGTGAGCGCGGCCGCGTACGCCGTGTCCCAGAACTTGAAGCCCACTTCATACAGGTGGTACAGCAGCAGGGTGGAGGCGTTGTCCGGGCCGCCGCGCGTGAGCACGAAGATGTGGTCGACCATGCGGAAGGCGTTGATCACGGCGTTGACCAGCACGAACAGCGTCGTTGGCATCAGCAGCGGCCACTGCACGCGCTTGAAGAAGGTCCAGCGCGAGGCGCCTTCGATCGCGGCCGCCTCGCGCAGGCTGGGATTCAGCGTCTGCAAGGCGGCCAGGTAGAAGATCATGAAGAAGCCGGCTTCCTTCCACACCGCCACCAGCGTCACGCACGCGAGCGCCGTGGACTGGTCGCCGAGCCAGTTGTGCGAAGGCAAGCCGAGGGCGCCGGTGACCTGCTCCAGCAGGCCGTACTGCGGCGTGTAGAAGAACAGCCAGATGTTGGCCACCGCGATCATCGGCAGCACCGTCGGCGTGAAGTAGGCCATGCGCAGGAAGGCGCGGCCGGCGATG
>JAJNBO010000040.1 GCA_021156245.1 Ramlibacter sp.
GTCGTGCCCGCTGCCAGCGCAGCTCCAAGGTAGAGGCAGACGCGATCTGGCGCCGATGAGGCGTCTTCCGTCCGGGAGAACCCGCAATTCCGCGCTGCAACAACGCGAAGTTCGTCGGACAGCATCCCAAAGCCATGTAGGACAGCGTCCATGGGGAGGGTTCCCACTGAGGTCCCCTCGCCACAATCCGTGAACTTTTATTCGATCGAGCGTCTGGTTGAGGCTTGAGGCTGTGAGTTGTGTAGCTCCGCGTTGCAAAAGGGTTGCCTCGTCCTTTTCGCTTCGTATGATGCGCGCCTACTTAACCAATAGGCCGTGTCCTACAGCGCGGTCATCGACTGCGACATGGAACCGACTTATCAGGACGGCGGGCGGAGCTTTTCCCGCAACGAAACCACCTGGGCCAAGAAGGCTGCTTTCGCCACTGCGCTGTTGCTTGGCGTCCTCGCCAGCGGATGCGGCGGCGGGACCGAAGCGGAGAGCACGCAAGCCGCCGGCGCCGCGCAAGCCAAGCCCGACCGTGCAGTGCAATCGGGGGGAACGGTTCCCGCCGACTCAGCCGGTGCTGAAGAGGCGGTGGCCGCCGATACGGATGAGGAAGAGATCGAGCCGGAAGTGCTGCAGGAGCGCGCCAAGCAGGCGTCCATCGCCCGCGCAGCGCTCTCCGTGGACCTGACGGGCAAGGCGCCGCTGGGGGTCAACCTCGAAGGCCTGCACGACTGGTCCCGCCTGCAACCCTTCGTCGACATGATGAAGACGTCGCGTCCCTGGGGCACCGCGGACGCTCCCTGGGACGAGGCGGCCGCGGTCAACGCGCTCGGCTGGCCCACCGGCGATGCCGGCGTGATCGTGAACGTCCGCACCTTCGAGCCGGGCGACGAAGGCAAGTCCTACCGCTACATCGAGCAGGGCGTCTACAAGCTGCGTTTCGTGGGCCGCGCGAACGTCACCACGGGCTCGGTCAACGTCCAGATCCGCAACTATCGCCACGATCCGGCGACCAACCGTTCCACCGCCGACGTGGTGATCGGCGCCCGCGCTCCCGAACTCTCCCTGGTCTTCCGCAACACCCAGAATGGCGTGCGCAACGTCATCCTGCGCCGCCCGGGCTATCGTGCGGCGGACACCTTCACCAACGAGTTCAAGCAGGCCCTGGCGCCGTTCGGCGTCGTTCGCCTGATGGACTTCCTGTCGACGAACTACAACCCGGTGCGCACCTGGGCCGAACGGACCACCCCGCGCTCCGCGACCCAGGGCTCGAAGAAGGGCGGCGCTTTCGAATACGCCATCCAGATCGCCAACGAGCTCGACAAGGACATCTGGATCAACATCCCGGGCGGCGCCAACGATGCATATGTCCGCTCGCTGGCCCAACTGCTCAGGAAGGACCTGGCACCCGGCCGCAACGTCTACGTGGAGTACAGCAACGAACTCTGGAACTTCCAGTTCCCCCAGAGCGAAGAGAACATGAAGGCCGCCGTCCGTGAAGCCATCAATGGCGACCGCACGCTGACCAACGGCAAGGCTTGCACCAAGGCCCTGTTCGACGCCGACACCGAGGACTGCAACAAGTACTGGGCGGGCTACCACCGCGTGGGCAAGCGCGCGATGCGCATCGGCGAGATCTTCTCCGATGTGTTCGGCGCGGCCGCGATGAACAAGCAGGTCCGCATCGTGTACGCGGCGCAGTTCGCCTACCGCGGCATCGCCGAAGGCGTGCTGAAGAACATCGCCACCTACCACGGCCAGCCCTCCAAGCTGCTGTACGGCCTGGCCACCGCGCCCTACTTCTACCTGTCCGACCCGCTGGCCGGCGCGGAATCGGCGAGCCGCGACGAGATCCTCCAGAGCATGGAGACCTCCCTTCGCCAGGACAACGAGCCCTTCTTCGCGGCGGGCGTGACCGTCGGCGGCGCCTTCGTCCGCAAGCCGTACACCGGCGGCATGTACACCGGCGCGTCGCACAAGGCCCTGGCGGATTACTACGGCCTGAAGAGCCTGGCGTATGAAGGCGGCCCGGACCTGCGCCAGAACCCCGCGAACGCCACGACCAAGATCGCCGCCAACCGCGACGCCCGCATGGGAGCGCTGGTGCGCGACGAGATCTCCCAGTGGTTCGGATGCGGCAACGACCTGTTCATGCACTTCAGCCTGTCGTCGTCCTGGGACCGGTACGGCTACTGGGGCCTCACCAACGACCCGACGGACACGTCGATGGCCAAGTACGCCGCAGCGCGCGACATCGCGCAGAAGGCCCGCTCGACGCTGACCACCTGCCGCTGAGGCAGGAAGCCCGGGGCTGCTAGTTGCAGGTCCGGTAGTCCGTGGCGGGGCGTCGCGCAGCGCCCGCCACGGCCTGGTACTTGGGGCTCCGCAGATCGCGCGGATCGTTGGTCAAGCCCCAGTACCCGTAGCGCCCGTAAGAGCTGGTCAGGGTGAAGTGCACGAACAGTCCGTTCCCGCACCCGAACCATTGCCCCAGCAGCCGGTCCATGTAGGCGCCCATGCGGGCGTCCGCGTTGGCGGCGAACTTGGCCGGCAGCGCGACGTCGGCCTGGCGCAGGTCCGGCCCTCCCTCGTACGCCAGGCTCTTGATGCCGTAGTAGTCGGCCAGCGCTTTCTGCGAAGGCGCGACCCAGTCTTCGCCGCGGTAGGGAACCCCCTTGCGGAACGTGTCCGACTTGGTGATGCCGGGAGCGAAGAAAGGCAGCACTTCCCGCTCGAGGGACTGGGTCAGCGACGCATGGATCGCCTGCGCGCTCAGGGTCGGCGATTGCGCCAGTTTCTCGTCCAGGTAGAAGTAGGGAGCGCCCGCCACGCCATAGAGGAACGAGGCGGGCTTGCCGCGGTAGGTGGCGATGTTCTTCAGCACCTGCTCTGCCTTGGAACGGTCGGCGAACTGCGTGGCGTACACCACCCGCACGCGGTTGTTCAGCGCGCCCGGACCGAACACCTCCGAGAGGATCTGCGCGATGCGCACCGTGCGCTTGCCCACGCGGAAGTAGCCCGCCCAATGGGCGTTGCAGTCACCGCTGCCCGCCTTGAGCTGGTCCGCCGTGCACTTGCGGCCCTTGGTCAGCGTCGTGTCGCCGGCCGCCGCCTCGGCGATCGCCGCTTGCCGGTTGGCCTCCGTCTGGGGGAAGACGCTGTTCCACAGCTCGTTGCTGTACTCCACGTAGACCACGCGGCCGGGGGCGAGCGTCTTGTGCAGCAACTCCGCGAGGGCACGGACGTAGGCATCGTCGGCCGCCACGGGAATGTTGATCCAGATATCCTTGCCCAGCTCGTTGGCGATCTGCACGGCGTACTCGTACGCGGCGCCCCGCTCCCCCGACTGGGTGGCGGATGCGGGCGTCGTGCGCTCGCTCCAGGTGCGCACGGGATTGCCGTTGGTGGACAGGAAGTCCATCAGCCGCAACGTGCCGAAGGGTGCGACCGCTTCCCGGAACAAGGGGTTCATCACCTGCCCGGCAGGCGTGCCCGAGGGAACCAGCTGCACGTTGCGCACGCCGCCGTCGGTGCCCTCGAACGCCAGCATCAGCTGCGTGGCCCTGCCCGTGACGACCACTTCGGCCGTGGTCTGGCGCGTCGCGGCGTTGTGGGACAGCTTGCGCACCGAGACTCCGTCGGAAGCGACCGGACGCACCGTGGCCCGCCCCTGGAAGGACAGGCGGTACACGCCCGCGTCGATGCCCTTGTCCTTGCCTTTCGGGTCACCGGCATCTTCGTGCAGCACCTTCACCACCACGCCGGCATCCTGCAGGGGCCAGCCGAGCGCGTCGGTGCGCACCCCCTGCTCCCAGGGCTTGTCCGGCAGGCCCCAGGCCCGCGAACTCTTCATGAGGTCGACGAAGGGGGACAGGCGCGTCCAGTCCGCGATGCCCTCGATATTGACGCCCACTTCCGCCGTGCGGATGGCAGGGGGCTGGGCCGGGCCCTGTGCGGACGCCGCCCCGCCGACCATCATCGCGATGACGCATGCCGCAGCGAGACATGGACGCATGCCGGGACCCATCATTCCTCCACGAGCGCGGGGCTCAAGGCTTCAGGTGGCTTCGAAGCGAAGCATGCTCGCGCGAGCGAGCGGGGGGAGGCTCTCCTGCAGCGCGGCGAGCATCTCGCCGCGGCGCCGGTACTGCGACCGCTTGCGGCTCGGGATGTCCTCGAGCGAGCGGGACGCTATCGACAGCGGCAGTTCGAAATGACAACTGCCCATGCGCATGCCACCGCGGTCCTCCCAGATCTCGTCGTAGTCCGCGTGATCGGATTCGGCCCTGCCGCCGAAATAAGGGTGGTGGTAATAGCGATGATCGTCCGCGACCGCCAGGATGCGGCGCGCGTTGAACACCGGCGCGACCATGCGAAGCATGTCGATCAGGAAGTCGCGCGGGCGCAGGCCATGGAAGCACTTGGTGAGCGCCCGGTACCTTTCGAGCGCGCCTTCGGTGCTGCGGCCCTGCAGCCCGCCGATGAAGATGCCCACTTGCCCGTGCTCCTTGTAGAGCGAGAAGGCCAGCGAATAGGCGCGGTGGTTGCCGCAGAACAGGCTGAGCGTCAGCAAGCCCTCGCGGAACAGCCACTTCGGCTGCTCCAGGAAGATGCGAACGCCGGGGCTGTACTCTTCCAGGTCCCACAACAGCATCATGTCCCGGACCGAAAAGGGAAACGGCGCTCCCATCTCGTCGAGCACCTCGAAGTGTTGCTTGATCCGGGAGATCCGCTCCGTCGCACCCCAGCTCGCGCATTGGTAGGGCCAGAGGATGAAGCCGACCGTGTCCGGGCGTTCCTGGACGTAACGGTGCAGCGAACTGCCGGGCGCGGCGGCGAGGAGCGGGGCGAGCGTTTGCGCGTGGAGATACGACAGCGCCAGGAATTTCGCCTTCAGTTTCCAGCCGCCATCGAGTTCCTGCATGGCATGGCGCCGCCACCCCGTTGCCGGAGGCCGTGGTGCGCGGTACTGAAGGTACATCGATCTCCTGTTGGGCTAAGCAGTAAGGTCCCGATTCTGGACTGCCCTAGGGGGTTCGCTTGTAGGACACCAACGAAGCTGCTTGGTTCACGGCCGAGCGGCGTTACCAGCCAAACGGATTCCCTAGAGGAGAGCGCGCGCGTGGCTTACGACGTGCTCGGAAATGAAAGACTGGATACAAAAATAGCCGTGGTCGTAGCCGGCGTGCCGCCGCAGCAGGAGCGGCTGCCCTGCCTGGGCGCACGCTTGCTCCAGCCTGTCGGGGCGCAGCTGCGTGGCCAGGAACGGGTCGTCCGCGCCCTGGTCCACCAGCAGCTCGGGCGCGCGCGCCCCGCTTTCGATCAGGCGGACGGCGTCATGCGCGCTCCACGCCGCCGGGTCGTCACCGAGGTAGCCGCCGAACGCCTTCTGGCCCCACGGTACCTCCATCGGCGCGCAGATCGGCGCGAAGGCCGACACGCTGCGGAACCGGCCGGGGTGGCGCAGCGCCAGCGTCAGTGCCCCGTGCCCGCCCATCGAATGCCCGAGGATGCCGCAGCGCTCCAGGTCGACCGGAAAGTTCGCGGCCAGCACCAGCGGCAACTCTTCCATGAGCCAGCTCTCCATCCGCCAGTGCCGCGCATACGGCTCGCGCGTGGCGTCCAGGTAGAAGCCGGCCGCGGTGCCGAAGTCCCAGTCCGCGTCCGCCTCCGCCACGCCGGTGTTGCGGGGACTGGTGTCGGGCGTGACGAGCACCAGTCCATGGGCGGCGGCATGCTGTTGCGCACCCGCCTTGATGGCGAAAGTCTGTTCGTTGCAAGTCAGGCCGGCCAGGCAATACAGCACCGGACGCGGCCCCTGCCCCGCCTGCGGCGGCAGGTAGACGCCGAAGCGCATCGGCAGCCCGACCGTGGAGGATGCGTGCTCGTGGAAGCCTTGCACGCCGCCGAAGCAGCGGTGCGATTCCAGCGTCGTGATCGCCGCCATCAGAACACCACGACGGAACGGATCGACTCGCCGGACTTCATCAGCTCGAAGCCCTTGTTGATGTCTTCCAGCTTCAGCTGGTGGGTGATCAGGTCGTCGATGTTCAACTTGCCTTCCATGTACCAGTCGACGATCTTCGGCACGTCGGTGCGGCCGCGCGCGCCGCCGAAGGCCGAGCCCTTCCACTGCCGGCCGGTGACCAGCTGGAACGGCCGCGTGCTGATCTCGGCGCCGGCTTCGGCCACGCCGATGATGACGCTCTGGCCCCAGCCCTTGTGGCAGCACTCCAGCGCCTGCCGCATCGTCCTGGTATTGCCGATGCATTCGAAGCTGTAATCGGCGCCGCCGTCCGTGAGCTGGACGATGGCGTCCACGATGTTCGGATGGTCCTTCGGGTTGAGGAAATGCGTCATGCCGAATTTGCGTGCCATGGCCTCGCGCGCGGGGTTGAGGTCGACGCCGATGATCTTGTCGGCGCCGACCATCTTGGCGCCCTGGATCACGTTGAGGCCGATGCCGCCGAGCCCGAACACCACCACGTTGGCGCCCGCCTCCACCTTCGCCGTCCAGATCACGGCGCCGACGCCGGTGGTCACGCCGCAGCCGATGTAGCAGACCTTGTCGAACGGCGCGTCCGGGCGGATCTTCGCGAGGGCGATCTCGGGCGCGACGATGTGGTTGCTGAACGTGGACGTGCCCATGTAGTGCAGGATCGGCTTGCCGCCGAGCGAGAAGCGCGAGGTGCCGTCCGGCATCAGGCCCTTGCCCTGCGTGCCGCGGATCAGCTGGCACAGGTTGGTCTTGCGCGACAGGCAGAACTTGCACTGCCGGCATTCGGGCGTGTACAGGGGGATGACGTGATCGCCGGGCCTGAGCGACGTCACGCCGGCGCCGACTTCCAGCACCACGCCGGCGCCTTCATGGCCCAGCACGGCGGGGAACAGGCCTTCGGGGTCGGCGCCCGAGAGCGTGTAGTAGTCGGTGTGGCAGATGCCGGTGGCCTTGACTTCCACCAGCACCTCGCCGGCGCGCGGACCGTCGAGGTCGAGTTCTTCGATGGTGAGGGGCTGGCCGGCCTGCCAGGCAACGGCGGCGCGTGTTTTCATGGGATGTCCTTGTGCGATGGCCTGCTCCGGGGCAGGGCGTTGATCGGGATGCGGAGCCAGGCCGCGTCCGCGGTGACACGGCATTTTCATCCAACGCAGGCCGTTGGTTGCGCCGGAGCCGCTTACGGTTCGCTCAGCAGGACGTGCGCGCCGCCACTTTGCAGGAGGTCCAGGGCCGCGGCCGCCGCCCGGCTCAGGTCGATGATGCGGCCCGGGATCCACGGCCCCCGGTCGTTGATGCGAACGATCACCTCGCGGCCGTTGGCGGTGTTGCGAACGCGCACGAGCGTTCCGAACGGAAGCGTGCGGTGTGCCGCGGTCAGGTCGTTCATGTCAAAGCGCTCGCCGCTCGCGGTGCGCCTGCCGTGAAAGCGCTGTCCGTACCACGAGGCCCGGCCACTGCCCAGGCTGCTGGCGGCTGGCGGGGGCTCCGGCGTGGCTGCACGCTCCGGCTGCACCGCTTCACGCCGCGGCGGCGTCGAGCATCCGGCCAGGGCGGCCAACATGGCGATCGCAAGCAGGCCCGCGAGCCGCACGCTGCCCTCAGCGCTTCACGGGGATCGGCGTCCCGCGGTCCACCGGAACGGCCGTGATGCTGTTCTTCGGGCTGCCCTCGATCAGCTTGTCCGAGTAGGTCAGGTAAACGAGCGTGTTGCGCCTGGCATCGACCATGCGCACGATCCGCAGCCGCTTGAACAGGATGGACGTCCGCTCGTTGAAGACTTCCTGCTGCTGCTCCAGCGGCTTGGGAAAGGAGATCGCTCCCACCTGGCGGCAGGCGATGGAGGCGTCGCTCGGGTCCTCGGCCAGGCCGACCGCACCGCTGACCCCGCCGGTCTTCGCCCGCGACACATGGCAGGTCACGCCATTGACCGCGGGATCGTCGTACGCCTCCACCACGATCTTGTGGTTGGGCCCGATCCACTTGAAGACGGTGTCGACGGCGCCGATCTGCTCCGCGCGCGCGCCGACACCGGCAGGCAGCAGCAGGCAGGCACAGGTCGTCGCGATCGCACTCCGGATGCGCACGCTGGTCATGGAGTCTCCCTTGCTTCGAAATAGCCCTGGATCGCCTTCGAGATGTTCTTGCGCGGCGCCTTCTGCACCTTCACCAGCAGATCGTGCGGGACGTCCTCCACATCGTACTGGCGGCGGATGTCCTCGCGGATGCGGGACAGCAGCGCGGCGGCCACCTCCGCGTCCGCCATCGCGCGGTGGGCGCGGCCGGCCGGCGGGATGGCGTGGAAGGCAGCGAGCGAACCCAGGCGGTAACTGCCCGCCTGTGGATAGAGCCGGCGGGACAGCAGCATGGTGCAGGCGAAGGGAGGTTCGTCGTGCGGAACGTCCCCGCCCAGCCGCGCCATTTCGGCGGACCAGAAGCGCTGGTCGAAGGATGCGTTGTGCGCGAAGAGCCGCGCGCCGCACACGAAGCGCGCGGCATCGGCCATCACCCGCGCGGCAGGCGGCGCCGTGCGGATCATTTCGTTGCTGATGCCGGTGTAGCCTTCGATGAAGGCGGGGATGCGCACGCCGGCGTTCATCAGCGACTGGAAGCGGTCCACGACCTTCGCGCCTTCCAGCACCACGATGGCGACCTCGGTCGCGCGGTCCCCGTTGGCCGGCGACAGGCCGGTGGTCTCGAAGTCGATGACGGCGATCGGATTCATCCCTGCAGCTTCACGGTGATGCCGTACAGCGCGAGCAGTCCCAGCACATGGCCGATCGCCACGCCGGGCTCGCCCGATTCGATGCGGGCGATCGTCTGCACGTGGACACCCAGCCGCGCGGCCGCCGTCGCCTGGCCTTCTCCCGCGGCGGTGCGGGCCAGCCGCGCCGTGGCGCCCATGGCCTGGATCGTCTCGAGGGCGATGCCGGGGATTTCTGCGGAGATGCGCTTGCCTTGGGCCATGCGCGCATTGTCGCCGCACGGTGTACCCTCGCCCCCCATGGAATTGAGGCAGCTGCGCTATTTCGTCCGCGTCGTGCAACTGGGCACCATGAGCCGCGCCGCGATCGAACTGGACGTGGTGCAGTCGGCCCTCAGCCAGCAGATCGCTCGGCTCGAAGGCGAGCTGGCCACGCGGCTGCTGCAACGCAGCTCCAAGGGCGTCATCCCCACGGAAGCGGGCCTGGCGTTCTTTCGCGAGGCGCAACTTGCGCTGCGCCATGCCGACGAAGCGGCGCGCGCCGCGCAGCAGGCGCGCCTGTCCGGCAGCGTCAGCGTCGGCCTGGCGCCCACCACCGCGTCCGTCCTGGGCCTGCCCCTGATGCAGGCGGTCCGCGAGCGCTATCCGGACGTGCGCCTGCACATGGTGGAGAGCCTGTCCGGCCATCTCTCGTCGATGCTGAATGCGCGGCAGCTCGATCTCGCGGTGCTGTTCGACACCGACCCGGGCCGCCGCTGGAGCGTCACGCCCCTGGTCGAGGAAAAGCTGTTCCTGGTCCGCGCGCGCGTGCCGGGCGCCCGGCCCCTGCCCCGGCGCATCCGCCTGGCGGACGTGCGGGAGCTTCCGCTGGTCCTTCCGAGCGGGCCGCACGGCCTGCGCAGCACGCTGGACGCGGCATTCTCCGGGCGACGGCTGCCGCGGCTGCTGCCGATCGAGATCGACTCGCTTGCCATGCTGATGGATGCGGTGCGGGTCGGGCTCGGCTGCACCATCCAGCCGCGCGCGGCGCTCGCGCGCTTTCCCGATGCGTCCGAGGCCATCGAAGTGTCCGAGATCGCGGACGCCCGCGTGCGTCGCCTCAATTCCCTGTGCAGCCTGTCGGACGACGAACTCTCGCCCGCCGCCCTCGCCGTGCGGGTGACGCTGGCGGAGTGCGCGCGCGGACTGGTGGACGCGGGCCGATGGGAGGGCGCGCGCTGGAGCCATCACGAAGCATGATACCGGCCTGAGCTGGCCCCTCTGGCCGGTGAAGCCGATGTCGCCTACATTGGGCCGATGCACGATGTCCTGGTCATCGGCGGCGGCAACGCCGCCCTCTGCGCAGCGCTCATGGCCCGGGAAGCGGGTGCCAGCGTGCTGCTGCTGGAAGCCTCGCCGCGCGAATGGCGAGGCGGCAATTCCCAGCACACCCGCAACCTGCGTTGCATGCACGACGAGCCGCAGGACGTGCTGGTGGACGCCTACCCGGAAGAGGAGTTCTGGCAGGACCTGCTGAAGGTCACCGGAGGCAACACCGACGAGCAGCTCGCCCGCCTGGTCATCCGCGCGTCGTCGACCTGCCGGCCCTGGATGCGCAGGCACGGCGTGCGCTTCCAGCCCTCGCTGGCGGGCACGCTGCACCTCTCGCGCACCAATGCCTTCTTCATGGGCGGCGGCAAGGCGCTGGTCAACGCGTACTACCGCAGCGCCGAAAACCTGGGCGTGGAACTCCGCTACGACTCGCCCGTGGACCGCCTCGAGTTGCGGGACGGCCGCTTCGTGGCGGCCTACGCCAACGGGCGGCGCATCGAGGCCAGGGCATGCGTGCTGGCGTCCGGCGGCTTCGAGTCCAACCGCGACTGGCTGCGCGAAGCCTGGGGGCAGAACGAGCGCGGCGAGTGGCCGGCGGACAACTTCCTGATCCGCGGCACGCGCTTCAACCAGGGCGTGCTGTCAAGCACATGACGGCGCAAGGCGCGGACATCATCGGCGACCCGACGCAGGCGCACTGCGTGGCCATCGACGCGCGCGCGCCCTTGTACGACGGCGGCATCGTCACCCGGGTGGACGCCGTGTCGCTGGGCGTCATGCTCAATCGCGACGGCGTGCGCTTCTACGACGAGGGCGAGGACTTCTGGCCCAAGCGCTACGCCATCTGGGGGCGGCTGGTGGCGATGCAGCCGGACCAGATCGGCTACTGCATCATCGACAGCAAGGCGATCGGCCGCTTCATGCCGCCCGTCTTCCCGGGCGTGCAGGCGAACAGCCTGCCCGAACTCGCCCAGGCGCTCGGCCTTCCCGAACCGGATTTCATGCGCACCCTGAACGACTACAACGCCGCCTGCCGCGTCGGCAGCTTCGACCACACCGTGCTGGACGACTGCCACACCGAAGGCCTCGCGCCCGCCAAGACCCACTGGGCGCGCCCGATCGACCAGGCGCCCTTCTTCGGCTATGCGCTGCGGCCTGGCATCACCTTCACCTACCTCGGGTTGAAGACCGACGCGCAGGCGCGCGTGTACTTCGGCGGCGCGCCCAGCGACAACCTGTTCGTGGCCGGCGAGATGATGGCCGGCAACGTCCTGGGCAAGGGCTACACGGCCGGCGTCGGCATGAGCATCGGGACGGCCTTCGGCCGCATCGCCGGGACGCAGGCCGCCAAGTCCGCGCTGAAGGAGGCCGCCCATGCAGTCGCTTGACGCCCTGGCGCGGGAGGCCGTCGCCCTGGCCAACAACGAGGTGCTGCTGACCAGCCCCGCGGTGGACGAGGTCGCGCGGCAGATGCAGATCTGCAATGCCTGCCGCTACTGCGAGACCTTCTGTGCGGTGTTTCCCGCCATGACGCGCCACCTGGCCTTCGGCCCCGGCGACGTGCACTACCTGGCGAACCTGTGCCACAACTGCGGCGCCTGCCTGCACGCGTGCCAGTACGCGCCGCCGCACGACTTCGCGGTGAACGTGCCGCGCGCGATGGCGCAGGTGCGGCAGGAAACGTATGCCGGCTATGCTTGGCCGGCCGCGCTGGGCGCGCTGTACCAACGCAACGGCGTGACCTTCGCTCTGGCCACGGCCGGCGGCCTGGCACTGTTCATGGTGCTGCTGCTGGCGATGCGCGGCAGCCTGTGGCACGAGCCGCTCGCCGGCAACTTCTACGCGGTGTTCCCGCACAACATGATGGCCTGGATGTTCGGCGCGGCCTTTGGGTTCGCCGTGCTGGCCCTGGGAATCGGCGCCGCGCGTTTCTGGCGCAACCAGTCCCCGGGCGCCGTGTCGACGCCGGCCGCAGCCGCGGCGGCGCGCAACGCGCTCGCCCTCACCTACCTGGATGGCGGGCACGGCGACGGGTGCAACGAGAAGAACGATGCGTTCACGCTGGCCCGCCGGCGCTTCCATCACTTCACGTTCTACGGCTTCATGCTGTGCTTCGCGTCCACCTGCGTCGCCACGCTGTACCACTATGTCCTGGGCCAGCC
>JAJNBO010000484.1 GCA_021156245.1 Ramlibacter sp.
GTTGCCCCATTCCATGCCCGTATTCGCCCCGCACTCGATGAAGTGGAAGCGCGACACCGACGGCAGCCGCATGATCTCGTCCATGGTGAAGACTTTCGGTGTCTTCACCATCCCGTTCAGCATCAGGCGATGCTTCGAGGGATCGATGTCCCACCAGCCCTGGTGATGGCGCTCGAAGTGCAGTCCGCTGGGCGTGACGATGCCGAACAGGGACTGCAGCGGCGCGAAGGAGACGCTCGCCTGGTTCGTCTGCGTCAGGCCGGGACTCTGCCGGCGCTGCACGTTGCGCTCCCACTTCGAAGGCTTGCCATAGCCATCCGTCACGACCGCCTGGCCGAGGCCTTTCGTGTGTTCCGGCAGCTCGAGGATCGCCGGATCCCCAGCCGCCGGAGTCGCCGCCCGCGCCGCCCCGGCGGCTGCCACCGCCGCGGCCGCGGCGAACGCGCTCCGGATGAAATCCCGTCGCCCCTCTTTCGCCTCCGTGAACACCCTGCGCACGCCGGCCGGGTCCACAAAGTTCTCGGGGGCCTTGATCAGGCGGCCGGATGGTTGCTTGGAATCCACTGCTTGCTCCTTGTCCTGCTACTTCGCCCCCTGCAGGATCCAGGCGGCGAGCGCCTGGGCGTCGGCGTCGGTCAGGCCGGGTTGCGCGGGCATCGGCACCGGGCCCCACTTTCCCGCACCGCCGGCCTTGATGCTCCTGGCAAGCGCGGACTCGGCATCCTTCTGGCCCGCATACTTCCTGGCAACCTCCAGGTAGGCTGGGCCCACCAGCTTCTTCTCGGTCGCATGGCAGGCCAGGCAGGCGTTCTTCTGGGCCAGCTCCTTGCTGGCGAAGGCGGGCGAAGCGACAGCCAGGGCTGCCGCAAGCAGGACGATGCGCACGTGCTCTCCTAAATCGTAGGCTGCGAATATAAGCATTAGCGAATGTAATGCGCAGCGCGCCGCGCCCGGACAGGGAATACCCCTAAGCGGCCGCGGACCGATTGGCTGCCTCCACCCGCTCCTGGAGATAAGCGCCGTAGAAGTCCGGGCTGGCCACGCCCGCCAGCCGCGCAGCGGTCTCGGCCCCGCCGCGGCCGAGGAAGAGGACCGTCGGCGCAAGCCGGACCTCCCATCCGCGGACGACCTGTGCGTGGGTCGAGCCACGACCATGCAAGTCCCGCAGGGACATCGAGCCGATCAGCTCGAGCTGGACGACGGGCTGGCCGCCAGCCATCAGCGGCAGGAGATGGGACTCCCGCACCAGCCTGCAATAGGGGCACCCCTCGAGGCTCACCATCACCACCAGGGCCTTGCGGATGGCAAGCGACCGCTCCAGCGCGTCGGCGAGGGAAGGTGGCCTGGGAAGGGAGCGGGCGGCATCCGCTGCGTCAGCAACGGACGCGAACATCGACATGCTCGCCCAGCCCCCGACTGCCAGACGCAGCGCTGCGCGCCTGGTCGTCATCGCACCTGCCGCTCCATCAGCAGGTAGGTGTTGTACGCATTCATGCGATTGGCGGCGCGGAAGAGCGGCAGATGCTCGAACCTGGACCAGTCGACGCGGGCATACGCATCGTCGAAGGGCTCCATCTCCCGCGCGGCAGATCCCATCGCCTCGCGCAGGAACGCGAGGTAGTCCCGGGTGAGCTGCAGGTCGACCCGCGCCTCGGTGGAAAGACCACCATGTCCGGGCACCACCACCCGGGGCTCCATCTTCAGCAGCGTGTCCAGGGCGGCGATCCACTGTCGGCTGTCCGCCTGTCCGACGAAGGGGATGCGGCCCCGGAAGACCATGTCGCCTGCGAACAGGACGCGCTCCGACGGCAGGAACACGACGAGGTCTTCGGGCGTATGCGCGGGGCCTACCGGCTGCAACAGCAGGCGCTGTCCACCGACCGCCAGCTCGCTCGCGCCTTCCACCCATTGGTCGGGAACGACCAGCTCGGTCTGCTCGTCGATCCAGGGCGCGAGGTCGACCCGCGAAGCCCTCAGGCGCGACGTCGCGGTGTCGGAATGGATGTACTCCAGCGAACCACGGTGCGCGAGGATGCGGGCACCCCGCTTGCGGAACTCCTGCAGTCCGTAGATGTGATCCGCGTGGTAGTGGGTGACGATCACGTGCGTCACCGGCTGGGTGGTGATCTTCGCGATCTCCTCCAGCAGTTCGCGCGCGAGCTGGGGGGAACCCAGGGCGTCGATGACCACCACGCCCGCGGGGGTCACGACGAACCCGGCGTTCGAGATGAAGTTCCGGTTGGCCGCACTGCCCACCGCGGCGTCGCCCTGCACGAACCAGGCGGAAGCCGAAACCTGCTGCGCGACGACCTTGCGTGGCGCCTGGGCCTGGGCCTGGGCCGCGGCCGCCATGACCATGGCCACGCAGCCGGCCGCCAGCAGTCTCCACATGGTTCCAGCCCTACTTGATGTCCGACTCGATGGCGATCTGCGTGCACACGGCGCGGCAGAGCGTGACCACGCGGTCGTTGACGATCCGGTAGAAGATCTGCACGCCTTCCCGGCGCCTTCCGATCACGCCCGCCTGGTAGAGCGTGTTGAGGTGCTGGGACATGTTGGGCTGCGTGGTGTCGATCTCTTCCAGCAGCTGGCTGACGTTCTTCTCGCCATTGCACAGGCAGCTGATGATCTTCAGCCGCATCGGAGCGGACATGACCCGGAAGATCTCGGCCGCCATTTCGAAAACCTCGTCCGATTCGACGCTTCCGACCTCCTGCACCGCCTGTCGCTTTGCCATCTCCGTTCCGCCGTGGCGTCAGGGCTTGATATAGGCGTAGCGCTCGCGGGCCTGCAGCTGGCCGATGCGCGCCACTCCCGAGGGGGTGAATTCGGCGTCCATCGTGAACTGGTCCTTCTTCAGGTTGCGGTTGCGCA
>JAJNBO010000485.1 GCA_021156245.1 Ramlibacter sp.
TCGCGCATGAAGCGTTCGTGCGCCTGGAGGTACGCATCGTGGCCGCGCAGCCGGATCGCCTCCACCGCGAAACGCACGTAGTCGTGCACGTCCAGCGTGCCGGCGATGTAGTGCTCGTAGAACGCGTCGTTGCGGCGCTTGAATTCGACGGGGTCGGTCCAGCCGATGCGCTGCGTGAATTCGCCCCAGGAATAGTCGGAGTCGATGGGCAGCAGCGTGTGGTCGAGGTCGAAAAACGTGAAACGCGGTCTGGTCACTCGCTCTCCAGCATGGACTTGATCAGGGGAATGGTGATGGCCCGCTGCGCCTGCAGCGCATACGCATCCAGGTGCTCCAGCAGCTGCATCAGGCTGCCGAGGTCGCGCGAGAAGCGGTGCAGGATGAAGTCCATCACCTCGTCGGAGAGGAAGATGCCGCGGGCGTCGGCTTCCTGGCGCAGCACGGCGCGACGCTCGGGCTCGCTCAGCACGTGCAGCTCGAAGACGTGTCCCCAGCCCAACCGGGTGCGCAGGTCTTCCCGCAGCTTCAGGTCGGCGGGCGGCAGCAGGCCGGCGGCCAGCACGCCCCGTTGCAGCGCCTGCGACTGCACGAACCAGGAGAACGCAGCGTGTTGCTGCACGGCGGAATAGGCATGGACGTCGTCCATCAGGACCACCGCCCAGCGCTCGTCGAAGTCGGGGGGCTCCACCAGGGAGGGATCGAGCCAGCCGACCCGGGCGCCCTGCTCGCGCAACGCGGACTGCACGGCCTGCAGCAGGTGCGTCTTGCCGCTGCCGCTCGCGCCCCAGAGATAGGTGGGCACCGGCGACCGCGTCGGGCTGCCCGCCCAGAGCTGCAGGTGCTTCCACGCGGCCTCGTTGGGGCCGGCCATGAAGCTGGCCAGGCTCGGTCCCCGGACCAGGCCGATGTCGAGCGGGAGCTGCTTCATGCGCACGGGGGCTTCATCCCTGGTACAGGCGGCTGGCGAGGTAGCCGCTGCGGATGCGGCGGATCGCCACCAGCAGCAGCGCGCTGGCCGGCAGCGCGATCAGGACGCCGACGAAGCCGAACAGCTGGCCGAAGGCGAGCAGCGCGAAGATCACGGCGAGCGGGTGCAGGCCGATGCGCTCGCCCACCAGGCGCGGCGTGAGGTACAGGCCCTCGAAGATCTGGCCGAGGCCGTACACCGAGCCGACCATCACCAGCGCCTTCACGGACGCGAACTCCAGCACCCCCGCGGTGACCGCCAGCACCAGGCCGATGCCGAAGCCGACGTACGGCACGAACATGGCGAGGCCGGTGAACACGCCGATCGGCACCGCCAGGTCCAGCCCGAACAGCGCCAGTCCCGTGCTGTAGAAGATGGCCATCGTGGCCATCACCAGCAGCTGGCCGCGCAGGTACTGGCCCAGCACCTGGTCCGCCTCGTGGGTGAACGAGTCGACGCCGGATCGCACCCGCGGGGGCACCAGTTCCAGGGCCTGCGCGACCACGTGCTTCCAGTCCAGCAAGAGGTAGAACAGGGCGACGGGGATCAGCACGGTGTAGCCGACCACGGTGAGCAGCACGCTGCCCCCGAGCTTGAGGGAGGACCACAGCGAGCCGAAGCTGTCGCCCCAGTTGGCGTTGAGGTAGCCGACCAGCAGCTCGCGCAGGCTGGCGAGGTCGAGGGCGATGTGGATGCCGAACTGCGCCAGCCACGGCGACAGCGATCCGTGCAGCGTGTCCAGCAACAGCGGCAGCTGCTCCCGGATCAGGGGAATCTCCTTGAGCACCACGGGGATCACCAGCAGCACCAGGCAGAACAGGGCGAACAGCAGGAGCAGCTCCACGATCACCACCGCCAGCACGCGGGGCATCCGGCCGCGGCCCAGCGCGTCGAGCCGGTCGACCAGGGGCGTGAGCGCATAGGCCAGCACGGCGGCCACCACGAAAGGCGTCAGCACGGGCCCCAGCGCGCGCAGCGCAAGCAGCGCGAGCAGTGCGATCGCCAGCCAGGCGGCGGCCCGCTTCTGCGTGGGGGTGAATTGCATCCCGGGGAGTGGACCGGCTCCGCGACGGGCCGGCAAGTAAAATCGACTGCAAATTCTATCGGCCGGCGCTCCCGCCCCGTCCCAGCCTACCCCAATGAACCCCTCCCCCCTCTCGTACAAGGACGCCGGCGTCGACATCGACGCAGGCGACGCGCTGGTCGAACGGATCAAGCCGCTGGCCAAAAAGACCATGCGGGAGGGCGTGCTGGCCGGCATCGGCGGCTTCGGCGCCCTGTTCGAGGTGCCCAAGCGCTACAAGGAGCCGGTGCTCGTGAGCGGCACGGACGGCGTGGGCACCAAACTGAAGCTGGCTTTCGAGTGGAAGATGCACGACACCGTCGGCATCGACCTGGTGGCCATGAGCGTGAACGACGTGCTGGTGCAGGGCGCCGAGCCGCTGTTCTTCCTCGACTACTTCGCCTGCGGCAAGCTGGACGTGGACACCGCCGCGGCCGTCGTGGGCGGCATCGCCCGCGGCTGCGAGCTGGCCGGCTGCGCCTTGATCGGCGGCGAAACCGCGGAGATGCCGGGCATGTACCCCGCGGGCGAATACGACCTGGCCGGGTTCGCCGTGGGCGCCGTGGAGAAGGCGAAGATCCTGGCGGGCCAGGACGTGCGGGACGGCGACGTGGTGCTGGGGCTCGCCTCCAGCGGCGTGCATTCCAATGGCTTTTCGCTCGTTCGCAAGTGCATCGAGCGCGCCGGCGCGCAGCTGCCGGCGACGCTGGATGGCAAGCCCTTTCGCGAAGCCGTGATGGAGCCCACGCGCATCTACGTGAAGCCGGTGCTGGCCGCGCTGGCCGCCCACCCGGGCATCAAGGCGCTGGCCCACATCACCGGTGGCGGCTTGCTGGAGAACATC
>JAJNBO010000486.1 GCA_021156245.1 Ramlibacter sp.
CAATGGGGGCTGAACCTGCAGTACGCGGTGCAGCCCAGCCCGGACGGCCTGGCGCAGGCCTTCATCATCGGCGACAAGTTCGTCGGCAACGACCCCAGCGCGCTGGTGCTGGGGGACAACATCTTCTACGGCCACGACCTCGCTTCGCTGCTGCAGGCCGCCGACGACAAGAAGGCCGGCGCGTCCGTCTTCGCCTATCACGTGCAGGACCCGGAGCGCTATGGCGTCGTCGACTTCGATCCGGACGGCAAGGCCAGCAGCATCGAGGAAAAGCCGCTGCAGCCCAAGAGCAACTACGCGGTGACGGGCCTGTACTTCTACGACGCCGACGTGGTGGGCATCGCCAAGTCGGTGAAGCCCAGCGCGCGCGGCGAACTGGAGATCACCGCGGTGAACCAGGCCTACCTGGATCGCGGACAACTGTCGGTGCAGATCATGCAGCGCGGCTACGCCTGGCTGGACACCGGTACGCACGAAAGCCTGCTGGAAGCCGGCCAGTTCATCGCCACGCTGGAGCACCGGCAGGGGCTGAAGATCGCCTGCCCGGAGGAGATCGCCTGGCGCGCCGGCTTCATCGACGACGCGCAGCTCGAGCGCCTGGCCGAGCCGCTGAAGAAGAACGGCTACGGCAAGTACCTCACGCGCATCCTGCGCGAGCCGCGGAGCGGACTGTGAAAGCCACCCGCCTTGCCATTCCCGAGGTCGTGCTGCTGGAGCCCAAGGTCTTCGGGGACGCCCGCGGCTTCTTCTTCGAGAGCTTCAACCAGCGGGCCTTCCGCGAGGCCACGGGCCTGGACGTGCCTTTCGTGCAGGACAACCATTCGCGTTCCGCGCGGGGCGTCCTGCGCGGCCTGCATTACCAGGTGAAGCAGCCCCAGGGCAAGCTGGTGCGGGTGGCGCGCGGACGCGTGTTCGACGTGGCGGTGGACGTGCGCCGCTCCTCCCCGACCTTCGGGCGCTGGGTCGGCGCGGAGCTCTCGGAAGAGAACCAGCACCAGCTGTGGGTGCCCGCGGGATTCGCCCACGGCTTCGTGGTCCTGAGCGACTCCGCCGACTTTCTTTACAAGACCACGGAATACTACGCGCCCGAGCACGAACGCTGCATCGCCTGGAACGACCCGGCGATCGGCGTGGAGTGGCCGCTGGCCGCGGCGGGAATTGCTGCACCCGTGCTGTCGGCCAAGGATGCGGCCGGAGCGCGATTGCGGGAGGCCGAGGTCTTCAGCTGAATCGCTGAAGGTGCCGCCAGGGACATCCTGCCGCCGCCGGCACTGCCGCGGCGGGCGATGCCTTCAGCCCCCAAAGACAACGAAAGATTCGAGGCGGACATGGAAACTGTGACGGCGCCGGGGAGCGATCGACCGAAGGAACCGGTGGTCGAACCCAAGAGGCGACTTGATAAACCGACGGCGAAGGAGACCCCCAGGAAGGGGGTGGGGTCGTTCGTGCGCCGCCGGCCGATCATGGCAGCGGCGGTGCTGGCGATCCTGCTGGGCGCGCCCTACTGGCTGTTCTTCGCATCCGACCGCTTCGTGTCGGAGGCGCACGTCATCGTGCAGAAGAGCGAGATCTCCAGCGGGACGACCTTCGACGTGGCGTCCCTCCTGGGGGGCACGCCGGCCAACAAGGGTGACCAGCTGCTGCTGCGCGACTACCTGCTGTCGGTGGACATGAGCAAGAAGCTCGACCAGCAGCTGCAGCTTCGCCAGCATTACAGCGATCGCAGCCGCGACATGGTGTCGCGCCTGTGGTTCGAGGACAGCACGCAGGAGCGCTTCCACCAGTACTACCTCTCGCGCGTCAGCGTCGAGATGGACGAATACACGGGCGTCGTCGTGATCAAGGCGCAGGCCTACGACGCGGAGAAGGCGCATGCCATCGCGGCGGCCCTCGTCAGCGAAGGCGAGCGGTTCATGAACCGCATCGCCCAGGAGCTGGCGCAGCGCCAGGTCACCTTCCTGGAGCAGCAGGTCAACAACGTGAACCAGCGCGCCATCCGCGCGCGGCAGGCCTTGCTGGAATACCAGAACCGCAAGGGCCTGGTGTCGCCGCAGGAAACCGCGACCTCGATCGCGGCCGTCGTGTCGCGGCTGGAGGCGCAGCGCTCCGAGCTGGAGACGCAGCGGCGCGCCCTGCAGTCCTACCTGGTGCCGACGCATCCGAACATCGTGCAGCTGGACCAGCAGATCCAGGCCCTCAACCGCCAGGCCGACGTGGAGCGCGCCAAGCTCACGGCGCCGAGCGGCAGGGCCCTGAACCGCACGGTGGAAGAATTCCAGCGGCTGGAAATGGAAGCCACGTTCGTGCAGGACATGTACAAGACGTCGCTCACGGCGCTGGAATCGGGGCGGGTCGAGGCAACCCGCACCGTCAAGCAGGTCTCGGTGATCCAGACGCCGACGAAGCCTGAATACGCCCTGGAACCGCGACGCATCTACAACACGGTGCTGCTGATGCTGGTCGTGCTGCTGCTCGCCGGCGTGGCCAATCTGCTGGTCGCGATCGTCCGGGACCACAAGGATTAAGTGATGACCCGCAAAACTCCCTGGCTCCTCTTCGTGGCCATGCTCCTGTCGCTCTCCGCCTGGACCGCCGGCGCCCAGACGACGACGACCCAGCAGACCACCACCACCACGAACCCCGCGGCGGCGCCATCGAGCAGTCCCACGGACTCGGTGTTCCGCTCGCTGTCCACACCCGCTCCGGGCGCGGGAACCGCCCTGGTGCCGTCGGCCGCCGCCTCCGCGCCGGCCGCCACCACGCAGACCGTGACCACTCCGCAGGTCACGACCACCACCGCGCCGGTCGTGCGCACCGACGTTTTCGGCGCGAACCTGTTCACCGGGACCTTCGCCGGCCTCGGCGCA